>DAOVBF010000216.1 GCA_030673955.1 Deltaproteobacteria bacterium | reverse complement strand
GGCCCTGCCCGAGATACGCTGGAGCATCTTGTTGCGCTCATCCGAACGCCAGTACGAGCCGGCCAGCTCCGTGAGCTTGAAGGCTCCGATCTGGCGGCTGTTCTGCACGTGCGGCCCGCGGCACAGGTCCACGAAGGACCCGTGCCGAAACAGCGTAATCTCCTGGCCTTCGGGAATGTCGTCGAGCCGCGAGACCTTCAGCTGCTCCCCCAGAGACGCGAACAGCCGCCGGGCCTCGTCCGCGGACACGACCTCGCGCTCGAAGGGCAGTGCTTCCTCGACGATGCGACCCATCTCCGCCTCGATCGTCTGCAGATCCTCGGGCTTGAGGCGAACCGGTATGTCGAAGTCGTACTGGAACTTCTCGGAGTGGTCCGCTCGGCCAACGTCGATTTGTGTGGACGGCCAGAGGCGCTTGACCGCGTCCGCCATCACGTGCTCGGCGGAGTGGCGGATCACCTCCCCCCCCTCCGGATCGCGCGTGGTGATTAAACGCAAGGACCCACCGCGCCGCAGCGGCGCCCGCAGGTCCACCCACTCCGCATCGAGCTGCGCCGCCAGGGCGTCGCGGGCGAGGCCCGGCCCGATGCGCTGCGCGATTTCGAGCGCGGTGGTCGCCTCGGGCACGCGCATACGCGAACCGTCCGGAAGCTCAAGCTCGATCTCGACTACACTCATGGGTCCACACAAAACGGGGCGCGCATCCACGCCCCGATCCACCCAGCCGGCACCCGCGCCCGCGGTCGGCTCCCAGGCAGGCTTCTGGTAGGCACGGGCGGGATTGAACCGCCGACCCCTTCCGCGTCAAGGAAGTGCTCTCCCACTGAGCTACGTGCCTCTAAGGCAGCGGTTTTCATATCAATTTGGCCACTGGGTGTCAATTTGGGGGGCGCGCTCAAGCGACGTCTCCGGCGATCCCCGGGCCCCGTTCTCGCCCCGTGGGATCGCTCACGGTCCGTGCTGGGAAGGCGGCGCGGGCTCGGGCTGCGCTCCCGGCAGTACCTCCACGCGGAGCTCGACCAGGCGCCGGGACACCTCGACCGGCCGGAGCCGGAAACCGTCGAATACGGTCGCCACCAGCCGCTCCTGGAGCGCGCCGGGGGAAAGCGGACTGCGCACGACGATCTCCGCGACCCAGGGGGCGAGGGTGACGAGGCTCGCCTGCTCGGCGCCGAGCACATTGCGCAGAGTGTGCTGTATCGCGTCCACCTGCAGGAGGCTGGTCGCGTTCAAGAGACGGAGCTGAACCGGAGCGTCCTCCTTCGCAAGCACTTGCCAGTTCAGCCCGAGCTGCAGGATCAGGTTCTCGGCCACCTGCGCCTGTACCGCCTCCAGCGCGCGCGCGAAGGCCTCGTCGGGATCCTCGTGGTAGGCCGGCGCCTCGAAGCGGGTGAAGGCGACCTCGAAGCCGTCTTGCGCACGGAACGCTCGGGCCCAAACCTCGACCACCCCGCCCGTGAGGCGCGTCGAGACCCCGCGCTCCCGCCAGCGAATCTCGACGTCCAGCGCGAGATCGGCGCCGAGGCTGCGAGCCAGCTCGAGGGCGCTCTCCGAGCCCAGCGCCCCGGCCGCCCGCAGTGCGGGATCGACCACCACGAAAGCCTCCTGCTCGAGCCGCCGTGTGAGGAAGTCCACGAAGGCCGTCGGCTCGGCCGACGCGCCCGCTGGCTCGGCTGTGCTCTGGCGGACGCGCAGGACGATCGACGCCCGGCCGCCGTGCTCTTCGAGCACGCCCAGCGTTCGCAGCTTCTCGCGCACCCGCGTGGCGTCCACCGTCGCTCTGAGACCCAGCACGAACTCCTGCTGCGTCGGGTCGTCCCGCGACGGTCGCGCGCCCACGGGGCCCTCCACGCGATACGTGAGGACGAACCCGGCCGCGTCCGCTGCCAGGGCCTCTCGAATGGGCTCCTGCTGCGACGCCATCACGGCGGGCGGCACGAAACGACGTGCGACCTCGAGCGCGGCTTCGACAAGGGCCGCATGCAACGCCAGGTCCCGCGCAACGGCCGCGTTTTCCGGATCCAGCTCGACCGTACCGAGGACGCTCACAGTGGTCGGCTCCAGAGCCGCGGCCGGGGGAGGCAGGAGCAGGAGACCCAGCGCGAGGATGGCCGTGAAACGCCCAACGCGGGGGCCTGGCGGAGGGTCGGTGCGGCCGGCCGCAGCAGCTGGACCTAGACGCGACACTCGCAGACCTTGGCGTCGAAGAGCCGATCCAGCCGACGTACGAGCTCCTCGCTGACCGTGACGCGGTGGCGTCGGAGCCCCAGCAAGGCCTCCGCCCCGCTCTCGAGCCGCAGCTCGATCCGCACCGGCACCTCGCCCGGCTCGAGGTCGAGGAGCTTCCGCAGCTCCAGCAGGCGCTCAGAGGTCACCGCTTCAGGCTGCAGGCGCACGCGCAGCTCGCTCGTACAGTGATTCCAGGCGTCGACCAGCGGAATCACCTCGTTCACATGGAGCTCGGAGCGCTCGTTCTCCATTTGCAGAACTCCGGTGAGCAGAAGCGGGTCGCTCGTGCGAAGCACGCTCGCGTACCGGTCGAAAGCCGCCGGGAAGAATACGACGTTGAGGCTCCCGTGCATGTCCTCCAGCCGCGCGCGTGCCATCAGACCCTTGTGGCGCGTCTTCTGTGTGCTGAGCCCCGTCAGAATGCCCGCCATGCGCACGGTCTGTCCACGCAGCTCCTCGGAGATCTGACACACCTGCACCGTCGAGAAGAATGCCAGCGCCGCGGCATGGTCGAGCAAGGGGTGGCCGGTCACGAAGAAGCCCAGAATCTCCTTCTCGGCCGCGAGGCACTCGCTGCGCGGCCACTCGGGAACCTCCTCGAGAGCCGGCTCCCCCTCTCCGCCGGAAAGGCCCCCGAAAAGCGAGCCCTGACCGGCGGCTAGATCGCGCTGCGCGTGCGCACCTCGCTCGAGCGCCACGGGCAATGCCTGGAACAGTGAGGCGCGCGTGGCCGCCTGGAAGTCGAAGGCCCCGCAGCGCACGAGGCTCTCGATGACACGGCGGTTGACGCGCCGGGTGTCGATGCGCTTGCAGAAGTCAAAGAGGTTCCGAAAGGCGCCCCCGTCCGCGCGCGCCTCGAGGATCGCCCTCACGGCCCCCTCCCCCACGTTCTTGATCCCCTGCAGCCCGAAGCGCACCCCGCGTCCATCCTCCGTCACGCTGAACTCCGCATCACTTTCATTGATGCTCGGCGCCTGCATCTCGATGCCCCGCGCCGCCGCGTCCTTGATGTAGCGGTCGATCTTGTCCTGCTCGCGCCACTCAGCCGTCATGGTGGCCGCATAGAACTCGGCCGGATAATGGGCCTTCAAGTAGGCCGTCTGGTGCGCAAGCAACGCGTACGCTGCGGCGTGCGCCTTGCCAAAACCGTACCCCGCGAACTGGTTCATGAGGTTGAAGATCTGTTCGGCCTTGCCCGACGGGTGGCCGTTCGCCTGTGCACCCTCCAGGAAGCGCGCGCGCTGCTGCTCCATCTCCTCGAGGTTTTTCTTGCCCATGGCCCGCCGCAAGAGATCGCCCTCAGCCAGTGTGAAGGAGGCCAGCCGGTTCGCGATCTGCATCACCTGGTCCTGGTAG
>DAOVBF010000035.1 GCA_030673955.1 Deltaproteobacteria bacterium | reverse complement strand
CCCTGCCTCAGCCATGCGGAGCTTTCCCTCTCATCTCGCCCACAGCCCGGATAGCCTCGACGATCTGGGCGTAGCCCGTGCACCGGCAGAGGTTTCCCTGGATCGCGTGCCGAATATCCTCGACCGATGGGGTAGGGTTCGCGTCGAGGAGCGCCTTGGCCGACATGACCATTCCAGGTGTGCAGAATCCGCACTGGATCGCGTGGTGCTCCACGAACGCCTCCTGAAGCGGATCGAGTTGGCCCGTCTCGGGGTTCTCGACCCCCTCGACGGTCTGGATCGCTCTCCCCTCGCACTCCATCGCCAGTGTGAGGCAAGAAAGTACGGGTACACTGTCGATCAGAACGGTGCAGGCGCCGCACTCACCCTGATTGCAGCCGACCTTGGCACCGGTGAGATCCAGTCTCTCCCTCAGCACCTCGAGCAGAGTCTCGTTCACGCCTACGTCCAGCGTGTGCCGGCTTCGGTTCACGAGCAGTGTGACCGTCTTGCTGGTCAGCGTTGGCTGCACCGGTGCTGTTTCCCTCTCTGCCGTGCTCGGGTCCGGCCGCGCCCTCCCCGGCGCCCTCCCCGGCGCGCTCCAGTGCCTCACCCTGAGGGCCGCTCAATTGGAACAAGTTTCCGGGGATGTAATCAAGCCCCCTTCGGGCCAAATCCTTGTCATGTCAGGCCAGCGCCGATTCGAGTCGGCCACCGCGACGTGTCCGCGACGCAGCGGCACGACCCGCTCCTTCGGGACGGGCAGCGTGGGCCCCAGCGAGGATCATCGTAGAATGGGACGGACGTCAGTATCATTGTGCAGATGAGTACACGGCTGATTGTGGGGATATCCGGGGCGAGCGGCGTTATCTACGGGATCCGTCTCCTCGAGGTGCTGCACGGCGTGGCGGACGTTGAGACCCACCTGATTCTCAGTAACGGCGCCAAGCTCAATATCGCCCGCGAGACCAGTTTCTCGGTCCGGGACGTTGAAGTCCTGGCCGACGTGGTTCACAGCGATCAGAATCTCGCCGCGACCATCGCGAGTGGTTCCTATCCGACCGACGGCATGGTCATCGCTCCCTGCTCCATGAAGACCCTGTCCGGCGTGGTCAATTCCTATGCCGATAATCTGCTCGTGCGGGCCGCAGATGTCGTCCTCAAGGAGCATCGCCGGCTCGTGCTGGTCCCCCGGGAGACACCGCTGCATGTGGGGCATACGCGCCTGCTGCACGAGGCCGCGCAGATGGGGGCCGTCATCGCGCCGCCAATGCCGGCCTTCTACAACGATCCCGCGTCGGTGGACGACATCATCAATCACACCGTCGGGCGGCTTCTGGACCTCTTCGGGATCGACAGTGGCCTGGTGAAGCGCTGGCAGGGCGCCAAGCGGCGGGCCAAGACAGGCGAGCAGTGAGCGGGGACGAGCAGGTAGCGATCCGGCAGATGCTGGAGGCTCACAATACCCTGACTCTGGCCACCTGCACCGACGGCAAGCCCTGGGCCGCGAGTCTGTTCTTCGCCAGCGATGCCGATCTGAATCTCTATTTCGTATCCGACTACCGCACGCGGCATGCCCGGGATCTGGCGGCGGGCAGTGATGCCGTGGTCACCGTCGACGCGGACTGCGGGCGGTGGACCGATGTCAAGGGTCTGCAGATCGAGGGGCCGGTGGACGTGTTGGAGGGTGCTGCCAGGCTGCGTGGCTTAGAACATTACCTGCGGAAGTTCGCCGATGTGCGCGCGCTGTTCGAGATGCCGAAAAGCCAGGACGAGGAGACCATCGCGCAGCGCTTGAAAGAGGCGAACCTCTACTGTCTGAAACCTCGGTGGATCCGGTTGATCGACAATAGCCGGTGGTTCGGCTACAAGTTCGAAGTTGAGCTGCCGGACTGAATCCTGTCAGTAGTCGTTTCCGTAGAGGGAGAGATTCGTCAGCCGCTCACTTGGAGGCCAGCAACTCCCGGAGCGCGCTGACCCTCTAGCGCGACCGTGTCCACCAGCTGCGTATCGTCCTCGTACAGCTCGAGGTCCCTCTCCCCGTTGAACCATTCGACGAGCGCTCGTCACGCCGCCCACGGCTCGTAGGGCAGACCCAGGTCGCGAGCGACGGCTTCGTGAGTCACGCGACCGGCGTGGACATTGAGTCCGGCGGCGAAGTTCGGATCTCGCGCGAGTGCGGCCTGCCAGCCGAGATTCGCCAGGAGCCGTACGTATGGCAGGGTCACGTTGGTCAGCGCGAAGGTCGAGGTGCGCGGAACGGCCCCCGGCATGTTGACGACGCAGTAATGGATGACATCGTCGATCACGTAGGTCGGCGCGTCGTGCGTCGTCGGTCGGCTCGTTTCGAAGCAGCCGCCTTGATCGATCGCAACGTCGACCAAGACCGCACCTGCCTTCATCGCGCGAACCATCTCTCGCGTGACCAGCTTGGGGGCTGCGGCCCCTGGTACGAGCACGGACCCGACGACGAGGTCGGCTGCGCTCACGAGCCGTTCGATCGTCTCGGGGGTGGAGTACGCGGTCTTCAGGCAGTTGCCGAAAAAAGCGGAGAGCTCCCGGAGGCGCTGGACGGAACGGTCCACGACGGTGACGTCCGCTCGCAGGCCCACCGCCATCTCGGCCGCGTTGGTTCCGGCGACGCCGCCGCCCAGGATGACGACCTTCGCGGGCTCCACCCCGGGGACGCCGCCCAGCAGCACCCCGGCCCCGCCCTGGACCCGCTGCAGGAACTGCGCGCCCACCTGCACGGCCATGCGCCCGGCGACCTCGCTCATGGGGGTCAGGAGCGGGAGCGTTCCGTCGGCGGTGGTCACCGTCTCATAGGCGATCGCCGTGGCCCCGGAGGCTAGCAGCGCTTTGGCCTGGTCGGGGTCTGCGGCCAGATGCAGGTAGGTGAAGAGCAACTGGCCAGGGCGTAGGGCGGCGCACTCGGCCGGCTGGGGCTCCTTGACCTTGACCACGAGATCGGCGCTCTCGAAGACGTCGCTGGCCGCCGGGGCGATCCGGGCCCCGGCCGCTAGGTACGCGTCGTCCGGAAGACCGATGCCAGCCCCCGCGCTCGATTCCACGATCACCTCGTGGCCGGCTGCAACGAGTTCGCGGACGCCACCCGGGACCAGCCCAACCCGGTACTCGTGGACCTTGATCTCTCTCGGGACTCCGATCTTCACCTTCTTCTCCTGTCGTGCAGAGCACCACGCTCGGCCCTGACCGGACTCTTTGCGCCCAAGTCCACGAACCCGTGTGCGTCGGGGCTCCTGGGTCTCAAGAAAAGGGAGCATAGCTCCCTTTTTTGTGTTAAGCTAGGCCGATCACAGTCGGGTGCCGAGAGCGCCCCTTGGAGCCCATGCGCCTCCCCGTTCAAGCCGACATCGCCCCTCGCACCCGCCCTACGCAGGAGCGGGCGCGCCGGACCCTCGAGCTCATCCTCGATACCGCCGTGGAGCTCCTCGAGGATGGCGGCGCAGATGGGCTTACGACCAAGCGCTTGGCAGAGCGGGCGGGAATCCGCGTCCGCAGCGTTTACCGCTATTTCCCGAACAAGCTCGCAGTGATCTGCGCCGTGGCCGAGCGCATGGCAGAACGGCAGCGCGAGGCATGGGTGGCAGGCCTCGCTCTGAGCGACGCCGACGTGCCGTGGCGGCTCGCGCTCCGTCGCGCCTTCGAGACGTACGATGCCGCCGTGGGGGACGAGCCGGGCCTGTTGGCCGTCCGGCGCGCGGTGCAGATCAGCCCTGCGCTTCGCACCATTGACGATCGCTTGAACGCGGCGCTCGCCGAAGTCTGGGCAGAGGACCTCCGACTGCGCGGGATGCGCGGCGGACCCGCTCGGCGCCGGCTGGTCGCACGGACGGCGCTCGAGATCGCGACGGCGCTGCTCGACCGTGCTGTTCTCGATCCCGAGGTGAAGAGGAGCGCACAGCGTCGAGAGCTCTTCCAGGCCATCGAGGGCTACCTCGCGGTCTACCTCGATGAGCGCTGAGGAAAAGGGGAGATACGAGATGTCGACTGTGCACGGTAAGGAGACGACCGGGAGTGAGAGCGCGAAGGAGGGCAAGGCGGTTCCGTGGCCCTTACTGAAGGGGTGGCTCGAGCAGGAGGAGCAAAAGGTTCGCCGTCGCAAGGGCATCGATCCGAACGACGCCGCCCGCCACCGACTCCCCGAGCATGGCACGCCGTGGAACGGCGTGCGGTCCCAGCTCGAGGCGCTCCGCAAGGAGGACACGGCTGAGAGCCACGGCCGCCTCACGGTCTATTCGCTCAAGGGATCGCGGGAGGTTCAGGAGGTCTGCGAGCAGGCGCACCGGATGTTCTTCTCCCAGAATGCGCTCTTCACTCCGTACCTGCCAAGTGTCGCTCGCATGGAGCACGAAGTCCTCGAGATGGCCCTGGAGCTGCTTCACTCGCCCTCGGATGGCGCTGCAAACATCACGTCGGGAGGCTCCGAGAGCCTCTATTGCGCCGTCCATGCAGCCCGGGAGTGGGCCAAGGTGCACCGTCCCCAGGCGACGGCCCCTGAGATCATCGCCCCCTACTCGGTCCATGCAGCGCTCGAGAAGGGGTGCGACCTGATGGGGGTGCGGCTCGTTCGCGTGCGCCTCGGTACCGACTACCGGGGCGATGTAGGCGCGATGAGAAAGGCAGTCACGAAGAACACGATCGCCCTCGTGGGCTCCGCCCCTTGCTGGCCCTATGGCTTGTACGACGACATACCGGCTCTGGGCCACCTGGCCAGCAGCGAGGGCCTCTGGTTTCACGTCGATGGCTGCCTGGGCGGCTATCTCGCGCCGTTCGCTGAGGCGGTAGGGCATCCGGTGCCGCCCTGGGACTTCCGCGTTCCCGGAGTCACGTCGATCTCGGCCGACCTCCACAAGTACGGCTACGCCGCCAAACCGTGTTCATCGATCCTCTGGAGAAACGGGGACCTTCGCGAGTTTCACTACCAGCTGATCGTCGACTGGCCCGCCGGGCCCTATCTCTCCCCGGGCCTCACCGGCTCTCGTCCAGCCGGCTCGGTGGCGTCGGCCTGGGCCGTCATGAACTTCCTGGGTCAGGACGGATACGAGCGACTGGCTCGGCGTCAACTGGCTGTGGGCAGACGGTTAAAGGAGGGCATCGAGTCCCTCGGGGTCTATTCCGTCTGGCCGAGCGAGCTCGCCGTCTTCGCCTTCGGCTCGGAGGAGCTGGACGTCCAACACGTGGTCGCCGGCATGAGCGCTCGCGGATGGTTCATGATGGGCAATCCGGAGCCGCCGCTGGTTCACCTCACTCTGGATGCCGTGCCGGACGAAGTCGTCGAAGCCTTCCTCTCCGACCTTGCCGCAGTCACCGAGGATGTTCGCGCGGGTAGGATCGGTGAGCGGGGCAAGCTCACCTACACGTAGCACGGTTGGCTTACCAATGTGGGAAGGATCCGTTCGATGCAACTGAACCGCAAGACCGAGGAATGGCAGCGAATCGACGCTGCCCATCACATCCATCCCTTCACCAACCCACAGGTGATCGCCAAGGAAGGGGCCCGCGTATTCGTCCGTGGGGAGGGTATCTACCTCGAAGACTCGGAAGAACGTCGGTTCATCGATGCCATGGCCGGGCTCTGGTGCGTTCAGCTCGGCTACGGTCGGCGCGAGCTTGCCGACGCGGCCCATCGTCAGATGCTCGAGCTGGCCTATTACAACACCTTCTTCAAGACCTCCACGCCGCCGATCGCTACGCTCTCGGAGCGGCTGGCCGCGCTCACTCCCGCGGGTCTCGACCACTTCCTGTTCGCGAACTCGGGCTCCGAGGCCGTCGATACGGCAGTTCGCCTCATCAGGCACTTCTGGAACCTGCAGGGCCACTCCGAGAAGAAGGTCATCGTCAGCCGTGAACTGGGCTACCACGGCAGTACCCTGGCGGCGGCGAGCGTCGGCGGTTGGCCAAGCATGCACGCGCATGGGGATCTGCCGCTGCCGGACTTCGAGCATGTCATCCCGCCCTACTGGTACGTCCACGGGGGGGACCGCTCTCCGGAGGAGTTCGGGATCGCGGCAGCCCGAGCGATCGAGCAGAGGATCCTCGAGGTGGGGCCGGAGCGGGTCGCCGCGTTCTTTGCCGAGCCGGTGATCGGCGCAGGAGGCGTGATCGTACCTCCGTCGACCTACTGGCCCGAGGTGCAGCGGATCTGCCGGAAGCACGACGTCCTGCTCGTCGTCGACGAGGTGATCTGCGGGTTCGGGCGGACGGGCAGATGGTGGGGCTCCGAGACGTACGGGATCGAGCCGGACCTGATGACCATGGCAAAGGGGCTCACCTCGGGGTACGTGCCGCTCTCCGCCCTCGCGCTGGGTCCGCGCGTGGCTCGCACCATGATGCAGAGGGACTTCGCGCACGGATTCACCTATTCCGGACACCCCACCGCCGCTGCCGTGGCTCTGGAGAACATCCGGATTCTCGAGGAGGAGGGGATTGTCGAGCGCGTCGGAAGCGACACCGGGCCCTATCTGCAGGAGCAGCTCCGCAATGCCCTCGGAGACCATCCGCTCGTGGGAGAGGTTCGCGGTGTGGGGCTGCTGGCGGCCGTAGAGTTGGTCGAGGACAGGGAGACGCGGCGGCTATTTCCGGAGAATCGCAAGGTGGGCGAGCTGTGCTGGGAGCGCTGCCTTGCCCACGGCCTCATTCCCAGAGCCATCCGGGACGTGATGGCGCTCTCGCCGCCGCTAGTGGCCACGCGGGCCGACGTTGACGAGATCGTCCGTCGCCTCGCGGCGGCCATCGACGAGACGGCTGGGCTCCTCCGAGTTGCAGGCAAGTGACGTGGCAGCCGCCGACTCCCGAGACGGGATGGGGCGCGCCGTGGGTCAAGACCTCCGCGTAGACGGGGAGCGGCTCTGGGACAGCCTCATGGAGATGGCGCGGATCGGCGCCACGAGCCGAGGAGGTGTTCGGCGTCTCGCGCTGACTGATCAAGACCGTGCGGCACGCGAGCTCTTTCGCTCCTGGTGCGCGCACGAGCGCTGCGAGGTGTCCGTCGATCGGATCGGCAACCTGTTCGCCCGGCGCCAAGGAAGAGACCCCGCGCACCCTCCGGTCGTCATGGGGAGTCACCTCGATTCGCAGCCCACGGGGGGCAGGTTCGACGGTGTGTACGGCGTGCTGGCGGGCCTCGAAGTGATCCGGCGCCTGAACGAGCTGGGTATCGCTACGCAAGCGCCACTCGAGGTCGCGGTGTGGACGAACGAGGAGGGGGCTCGCTTCGCGCCGGCGATGCTCGGCTCGGGAGCGTTCGCGGGGGTGTTCGACCTGGAGTACGCCCTCAGGCGAACCGATGCCGAGGGCACTTCGCTTCGTGACGCGCTCGACCGAATCGGGTATGCCGGAACGGCCGATGTCGGCGCACGCTCCTTGAGCGCGCACTTCGAGCTGCACATCGAGCAGGGGCCGGTTCTCGAGCAGGAGTCCGTCACCATCGGCGTGGTTACCGGGGTCCAGGGGATCCGTTGGTACGACCTCGAGCTGGAGGGTGCCGAGGCCCACGCCGGCCCGACCCCGATGCACCTGCGCCGGGACCCGGTGCCGGTCTTCGCGAGGGGGCTGGAGGCGATCTTCGAGATCGCCAGGCAGCGAGGGCCCGCCGCCCGCGCGACGGTGGGCCAGATCCTCTCGGAGCCGTCTTCCAGAAACACCGTACCGCGTTGCGTTCGCGCGTCGGTGGACTTCCGGCACCCGGAGGCGTCGGTACTGGATGAGATGGAGGGCGAGCTTCGATCTATGTCCCAAGCCCTGAGTGATGGCGGAGTCCGCTCTCGGCTGACCGAGATCTGGGCTTCTGACCCCGTTTCCTTCGATCCAGGCTGCGTCGCCGCCGTCCGCAGGGCCGCGCAGGGGCTCGGCTACTCGCACGGCGACATCGTGAGTGGCGCGGGCCACGACTCGGTCTACCTCGCGCGCATTGCTCCGACGGCCATGATCTTCGTGCCGTGTGAACGTGGGATCAGCCACAACGAAGAGGAGAACGCCCGAAAGGAAGACATCGCGGCAGGTGCCGATGTCCTGATGACCGCAGTGCTCGACGTGGCGGGGGTCGGCCGCTGATGCCGTCCCGGGACGCCCCAACCGAGCCAGATTGGAGGGATCGACCATGACGAGTCTGCTCGCCGCTCTGGGCGGCGTCGCCCTGGGTCTCGCGCTCGCATTCTGGGGCAGGGCGTGGTTGGCGGAGCGCCTGTTCCTCCGTGCCTTGAGGAGGGACAGCACCATCCCCTGGGCGCTTCACAATCGGGACAGCTTCTCCCAGTTCCTCCGCGTGGCCGCGCCCCGAATCGCGGCGGCCCTGGGGCCGCGAGCGGTCGAACGAATCCTCGGGCGACTGAAGGAAGGCAGGCCGCTGCAGGTCGATCTCTATCGCGACCCGCCTGAGAACGACGCGCAGGTCGTGCAGTGCCTCGAGCGGGGCGGACTCCTCCGGGAGCTCGAGCTCACAGCCGCCGATGCGCGCCGGGCTATGGACTCGATGGACGCCGACCGGCGTCGCCTGGCGCCGCGCCTGCCGGGCGTCGACAACGCGCGGAGCTTGCTCGATCAGGGCGCGTAGCGCCGCACGCATCCGGGCCACCCGATCCGGCTGCGCCGCCGCGAGGTTGTCGAGTTCACCAGG
>DAOVBF010000284.1 GCA_030673955.1 Deltaproteobacteria bacterium | reverse complement strand
CCGCCCTCTCTATGACCCTCCCGCCCTCCTCCCGGAGCCCGCGCCTGTGTCGCTCCAGGGCCCCGTACCCCTCCTTGACGGCATGGGCGATCTCCTCGCGGGTGACGTCGAGGCGGTCCGCGAAGTAGGCGTACAGCTCGTGCTCGCACTCGCGTGGCCTGTCGAGGTTCACCAGCGGCTTGTAGTAGGTCACACCGGCCTCGGCGAAGTGATCCTTCTCCTTGGTGAAGGATGCCTCGACGACCTCGGGCGTCGCCGTCTGTATCGTGCAGGCCCAGTTCCCCGTCACACCCTTAAGATGGGTGGGCAGGCACTCGATCATGGGAAAGAGGATGGCGTCCAGGTCCTGCCTTCCGAGGAGGTCGAAGACGTGGGCGTTGGCGACCTTGGCCGGGAAGCACGGGTCGATAGTCCCCCACTTGCCTCCACGCTCCCACAGCTTCTCCGACGTCTCGGCGGAGAACACGACCTCGCCGACCCCCAGGGCCCGGATCACGTGGGACGGCTCCGGATGCGCGGACGTGCAAGCGGAGCCCGTAGCCAGCGCCACGTCGGGCAGCGCGACCAGTAGCGCCTGCGCCTCGAGCCCCATGAAGCTCACGTTGAGGTTCCCGGGCACACGACGCTCGGGGTGACCGTTGAGCCAGATCTCATCGAGCTCCAGACAGAGCCGCTGCCAGAGGCGATCCCGAAGGCGAGCAATTCGCTTTGCATCCGTCTCGTACTCCTGAGCCGCGATCCGACAGGTCCGGCCGAGGCCCACGCACAGCGG
The DNA here is from genome assembly GCA_030673955.1 of Deltaproteobacteria bacterium. Lineage (GTDB taxonomy): Bacteria > Myxococcota_A > UBA9160 > SZUA-336 > SZUA-336 > SMWZ01. The sequence goes on along the minus strand of DAOVBF010000284.1, from coordinate 1,899 downwards.
AACAGGCAATGTCCCACTCCGCAGTCCGCGCTCGTGTCCGCCGCCATGCAGAACCGGCGCGATGCGCAGGGGCGGGCGCCGACGCCGCACGTAGAGTGCGCCGATCCCCTTGGGGCCATAGAGCTTGTGGCCCGTCAGCGACAGCAGGTCCACGCCGAGACGATCCACGTCCACCGGGATCTTGCCCACCGACTGTGCAGCGTCGGTGTGGAAGAACACCTCGTGCTCCCGCGCGAGCCGGCCGATCTCCGCCAACGGCTGCACGACACCGATCTCGTTGTTCACGTGCATGATCGAGATCAGGATCGTGCGCGGCTCGATCGCCACGCGCAGCTTATCCAGATCGATGAGACCATCGGCACCGACCGGCAACCCTGTGATCCGGAAGCCCTCTTTCTCGAGCGCACGGCACGGGTCCAGCACGGCGAGGTGCTCCGTGCGGCACGTGATGATGTGGTCACCCCGCTCGCGATAAGCGCGCGCCACCCCCTGGATGGCGAGGTTGTTCGACTCCGTTGCGCCGGAGGTAAACACGATCTCGCGGGCGCGCACTCCGATCAGCCGAGCCACCTCCTCGCGCGCTGACTCCACCGCCTCCTCGGCACGCCAGCCAAAGCCGTGCGCCCGACTCGCCGCGTTTCCGAACTCAGCGCTCCAGTACGGAGCCATGGCCTCGACGACCCGCGGATCACAGGGCGTCGTGGCTTGATGGTCGAGATAGATCAGCGGCTTCACGGACAGGGCTCCCTGGGCCCCCAGGAGTCGGAGTGCGGGGCTCATCGGCACGCAGGCCAGCTGGGTCCATTTTGCACTCTCTGGGACAGGGTCGCCAGAAGCGCTCGCAGCCCGCGCCCTGCCCGCGCGGCCTCAGGTTCGAGCCATCCCCGCCCGATCACCTGTTCACGAAGCAGAGCCTGCGTGTTCAGCGGTTCCCCCTGCTTCGAGCGGCGGCACCCGCTGCTCCTGGTGGAAGAGCGACCTCTGGAGGATCGGCATGCGACAACGGTGGGGGCTTGTCCTTCTTCTGCCCTGGCTGCTCGGTTTTGACGGATCGCGTGCGCGCGAGGCGCTCGATCTAGCCTTGCACAACCTCTATGGGTCCGATGTTCTCGCTGGAGTCGAGCTCACCACGGAGGAGAACGAGCGCAATTCGTCCGAGGCCACCTTCGCCTTCGGGCGCAAGCGCAAGGGGGACGAGGTTCGCACTTTGGTGTACACCGGTGATGGCCGCCGCAACGCGCCGCGGGCCTTGCTCTTCCAGCGCGCTGGCGAGAGAGACAGGATCTTCGTCACCACGGGAGGACATGCCGGTGTACGACCCATGAGCGCGGGCAAATACGCCTGGCCGCTCTTCGGCAGCGAATTCTCCTACGACGATTTCCGCGCGCACACAGCGGACGAATATCGGATCGAGGTGCTGGGCATCGATCCCGTGCAGGACGAGCGCTGTATCGTCCTCCGCCTGCGCCCTTTCACGGGCCCCTACCGCATGAAGCTGGTCTGGCTCTCCACGGAGCGCCCGAGCATCCTACGCACCGACTACTTCGACGAGAGGGGTCTTTTCAAGCGCTACCGCGCGCACCCCAAGGACATCGTTCAGCGTTACCAGTGGTGGGTGCCCATGCGAGACGAGATGCTCGACCTGCGCACGGGCCGCCGCACGGTCCGACGGATCCGGAACATCCTCGTCGATATGGAAGTCCCCGACGAGCTGTTCACGCTCACCCAGCTCGCCCGCGGCCGCATGCCCAGCTTTTAGGCGGGGTAAACGGGGACGTTGGTTGAAAAGTTGAGAAACGCCCGGCGAGGGCCACGTCGAGCACCCACCGCCTGCCGAGCGACCAGACCGGGTAACTCAAATTTTCAACCAACCTCCCCCTTAGGAGAAGCTCTGGCCGC
>DAOVBF010000161.1 GCA_030673955.1 Deltaproteobacteria bacterium | reverse complement strand
CCGGTGCGCGTGTATACGGCCAGCTCGAGCGACGAGGCCTTCGCGGTCCTCGAGAAAGAGTCGATCCAGGTCGTCGTCTCCGACCAGAACATGCCCGGCGTTCGCGGTGTTCAGCTCCTGCAGGAGATCCGCCAACGCTGGCCGGACGTGATCCGGATGATGCTGACGGGCTACACCGAGATGAACGTCGCGGTGGAAGCCATCAACCAGGGCGAGATCTACCGCCTGATCACGAAACCCTGGAACGATGAGGAGCTGCGAGCGATCGTGCGTCAGGCGCTCGACAGCTACTTCATGCGGAAGGAGATCCGGCGCCTCAACGATCTCACGAAGCAGCAGAACCGCGCGCTCCAGGAGATGAACTACACGCTCGAGCTCAAGGTCCAGGAGCGCACCAAGGAGGTCAAGGAGAAGCACGCGGAGCTACGACGGGCGTACGTGAACACGGTGCGTGCACTCGTGGCAGCGGTCGACGCCAAGGATACGCACACGCGGGGGCACTCCGAGCGCGTCGGGGTCTACTCCTCCCGCATCGCGCGCGAGCTCGGCTGCAAGAACGAATTCATCGAACGCATCTACCTGGCGGGTCTCTTGCACGACATCGGGAAGATCGGCATTCCCGACCACATCATCATCAAGCCGGCCCAGCTCGACCCGGAGGAGTACGCGTTCATGAAGCGTCATCCGGAGATCGGCGCGCGGATCATCGAGTCCGTGAGCTCCTTGGCCGATATCGTGCCCTGCGTTCGCCACCATCACGAGTGGTATGACGGGTCCGAGAAAGGCTACCCCGATCGTCTGAGTGGCGAGCAGATCCCTCTCCCGAGTCGGATTATCCTGGTCGCCGATACCGTCGAGGCGATGAGCTCCGACCGCCCCTACCGCAAGGCGCTTCCATTCGAGCGGGTGACCGACGAGATCCAATGCTACTCCGGGACCCAGTTCGATCCCACCGCCGCAGATGCATTCCTGACGATCATCGAGCGGGAGGGAGAGGACTTCATCGAGCGAGCCAGCAAGTTCGACATCGAGCGCTTCCTTCTGGAGACCTCGGAGGTCTCATGAGATCGAAGCCTGCAAGAGCCGACTGGGACCCGATCGGGAGCACTCGCGCAGCCTTCGAGGACGCCCGTGCGCTCGCACGGCTGCGCCGGGACCTGTTCGAGGGAATGGGGCCGGAGCACGGCAGGGGCATCCTTTACGCTCTGGCGTTCTGTGAGGGCATGGCCGACGGACTCCGCATCACACAAGGCTTCGCGGCCGCTCCGGCAGCGACAGCACGGCTCGTGGGTGCGTCCATTCCGATGGTCTTCCGCCCGGAGAGCGGAGCCCTCGAGGACCGATTCGGCGGAACGCTCCCCCGCTCCACGGAGGCTGCACTTCACCAGAGCGACTATCCGCGCTCCAACGATCCGGTTTGTTTCGTGAGCGCGGGCTATGCCGCCGGCTGGTATTCGGCAATTCTCGGCGAGATGATCCTCGTGCAAGAGCTCTCGTGTACAGCCGCCGGCGAGCTGAGCTGCCGCTTCGAGGCGAGGCGCGTCGAGGACTGGCTTGACGATAACGATCCCTGGACCAACGAGCTGCTTCCCTATCTGGACTTCGACACCATCCGAGAGCGCGCGGAGCAGAAAAGCCGTGAGCCGGACGAAGGGCCGAGAGAGGGCGACATGATGGGCAGCTTCGACCCCATGTCCCCCGCCGTACACGTCTGGGGTCCGGTGATGGTTCTTCCCTATTCGGGCCCGGAAGATAGCTTGGTCGCACTCGACGCGGTCTGCGAGGACGTGGGCAGGGACCAGATCCGCGTGGTCGTTGTGGACGTGACCGGGGCGATGATCGATCCGATCGAAGTGGTCGGACTGACGCGTCTCTTGGATGCGTTCGAAGCAAAGAACGTCGAAACAGTCATGGTCGGGATCGGCGAGCGCGGTGCGCAGTACTTCCAGAGTCGGAAAGGCGCCCTGGGGTTGTCACTCGTCGCCCGCGACATCTCGGAGGCCATCGCCCTCGGCTTCCAGATCTCCCAGTCTTCGCGCAGGCCCTACTGATCCCCGCTCCCGCTCGCCGGCTTTTCGAGGGCGCGCAGCTTGATTCCGGCTTCCCGAAAGAGTCCGAGTGCCACATCGGCCAGCGGGAAGGGCGAGTCGTAGACCACCTCCACGATGCCCGCATTGATGATCATCTTGGTGCACATCAGACAGGGGCTGAACGTCGTGTAGATGGTGGAACCTCGCACCGACACTCCATGGTACGCGGATTGGGTGATTGCGTTTTCTTCCGCGTGGCTGCACAGACACTCATCGAGGCGGGTCCCGGACTCAGCGACGTCACCACAACGAGGACACCCGCCCTCGTTGCAGTTGAGCACACCGCGTGGCGTCCCGTTGTAACCGGTGGCGGTGATTCTGCGGTCAGACACGATCAAGGCACCGACCTTGCGCTTGATACAGTTGGAGCGCGATGCCACGACGCGCGCAATGCTCATGAAGTACTCGTCCCAGGTGGGACGGTTCCGAAAAAAAAGCTTGCTCTTGAGTACTTGCTCGAGCCGCGCGTGCAGCATTCCGAGGTCGCCGTCGTTCGGGATCACCTCGTCCGCCAGATCACGAACGGCCAGGAGCTGTTGTCCCGCGGGATCCCCGCTCGCGAGCTCGCGCCCCTCCATCTCGCAGAACTCCTCGAAGGTCTGCGGATCGCCCACCCGGTTGCGCCCCCTGCTCCGCTCGAAGCGCACCTCGGGACTGGCTTCGATCCAGAGCAGCACGAACTCGCCGAGTGCCCGAAGTGCCTCGACCTCGGCGGGATTTCGGATGGAGTCAATCACGTGGTTGCGGTCGAGAGGAAGCCTCACCTGCACACGCTCCGCGAGGATCGCGGGGCCGAAGCGCTCACGCAGCCTCCGGCCCCGCTCGATCATGTGCTCGCGGGTCGGCTCCAGCCCATCCCGGGCGAGGTCTTCGCGGATGACATCCGAGAGAGACACTGGATAGAAACTCCGCCCCTCGAGAAACTCGACCGCCCGGCTTTTGCCCGCTGCGTTGAATCCCGCAACCCCGATCCGCATCGCGTGCCCCCCCTTGCTTTCCTTCGGCCCGTGCCAAGCGCGCTCATGAAGCCCGCTGGCCCGGGCCCCTGCAGAGTACCATGCCGCATGCTACGGTCCCCGGCCATGCAGCGTCGCGTCGCTCAGCTCCGGAGAGCCGACGACCTCCGGGCCGAGACCAACGCAGGCGCACCGATCGGAAGCGATCGAGCCTCCGACGGTCGGGGCGGGTCTTGAGCTCGCCGGTCATGCTCGTGACCGGAGCCGCGGGCTTCGTGGGAGCGTGGCTCGTACGCCACGCGCAGGAGCTCGGGTGGACGATCATCGGGGTCCGGAAGCCTGGCGTGCCGTCCCCGCTGCTCGAGGTGGAATGGGTGGACGTCGACTTGCGCGAGCGCGCGGCGACGGGCGCGCTTCTGCGAGCTGCCCATCCCCGCTACATCCTGCACCTGGCCGCCGTGGCCTTCCCCCACGAGGCGACCCAGGATCCGCTCGAGGCGTTGCGACTCAACTACGGGGCGCTCGACCATCTGCTGGTCGGCATGGCCCAGCACGTGCCGGCTGCACGCCTCTTGTACGTGGGCACGGGCGAGGCCTACGGGCCGAGGCCCGAGGGCACTCCCCCGCTGCGGGAGGAGGAGCCGCTCGCGCCCCCCAGCATCTACTCCGCCACCAAGGCCGCCGCCGAGGCGCGCGCGACGCTGGCCGCCGAGCGTGAGGACCTCGATGTCGTGTGCGTTCGGCCTTTCAACCACAGCGGCCCGGGAAGGCCAGCGCATTACGCCGAGTCCTCTTTCGCCCGCCAGATTGCGCACATCGAGCGGGGCCAACAGGAGCCGGTGATCCGCGTGGGAAACCTCGACAATGTTCGCGACTTCAGCGACGTCCGGGACGTGGTTCGTGCCTATACACTGCTCCTCGAGCACGGCAAGCGCGGCGCGGTGTATAACGTCTGCAGCGGCCGCGGCTGGAGCATTCGCGCAGTGCTGGATCATCTGATCGCCCGCTCGCAAACAGAACCGCGCATCGAGGTCGATCCGAGCCTTTACCAACCCGGCTCTCCCGGGCGGCGCACGCTCGTGGGGGACCCCGGTCGCCTGCGAGCGCTCGGATGGACGCCTCGTTATCGATTCGAGGAAACGCTCGACGATTTGCTCGATGACTGGAGAGCGCGCGAGTGACCCCAGAGGCTCGCACACCAGGTATCGCCGGATTGGTCCTCTTC
>DAOVBF010000277.1 GCA_030673955.1 Deltaproteobacteria bacterium | reverse complement strand
CCGCGCGGCGTAGCGCCTTTGCGCGCCAGCCGGTGCCTTCCTGGACAACGGCGCGCAGGAGGTCGGTGATGAGGTAGGCCGTGACGGGGTCGAGGGCGTAGCCCGATGGCAGAGCGTCGGGGTCATCCTCTCGGTCCACCGCCGTGCGGATCTCGGCCAGCAGCTGCTCCAGCGTGGACCCGTCCTCGGGCCCCAGCTTCTGCTCGGCAGGCAGCAGCGGGACGTTCTCCTCGAGCAGATTGCCGTCTCGGTCCCGGACCTCCAGGATGAAGACCGGGGTGACGCGGCGTCCTCCCGACGCAAACGTCGCGTAAGCACGCACCAGCTCTGCGAGCGTGACCTCGCTGGAGCCCAGTGCGAGCGAGAGATTGGCCTCGAGCGAGCCCCGGATGCCGACCGCGTTGGCCATCTCGAGCACCGGCGGAAGGCCGATGTCGCGCAGGATCTTGATGGTCGCGACGTTCCGGGAGTGCGCCAGGGCGCTGCGCAGGGTGATGGGTCCGTGGAACGTCTCGCTGTAATTGCCGGGCTTCCAGGTGATACCGCGCTCCTTGTCCTCGTAAACAATCGGCGTGTCGTACACGATGGTGGCGGGCGTATAGCCCTGCTTGAGGGCGGCCGAGTAGATGATGGGCTTGAAGGCGGAGCCCGGCTGGCGGCGGGACTGCACCGCGCGGTTGAACTGGCTGCGATGGAAGCTGTAGCCCCCGACGAGCGCACGCACGTAGCCCGTGGGGACGTCCATTGCCATGAGCGCCCCCTCCACGCGCGGCTGCTGATAGAGCGCGTAACGAGGAACCGGCTCCGTAGCGTCGCCGTCCTTCGCACCGGGTCCAGCGGCCTCCGGTGGGTCTTCTCCGACCTTCTCGAGCCAGACGAGGTAGCCGGTCTTGAGGGGCTGGCTGATACGCCGGACCCGCGGGATGGCTCCGTCGAGCTCCGGATCGGGTTGGCGCGCCCACTTGACGTCTTCGAGGCGGAGGACGGTCTCCTCGTCGGGGTTGAGCGCCAGCCGGGCGAGCTGCCGCTTGTCGTCGACCTCGATGACGAGAGCGGGCACGATGATCCCGCCGGGCTCGGCCGGCGGACGTGTATTGCTGGCGAGCTCCTCGAGCAAGGCGGGCCATTCGTCCTTTGGAACCATGCGCAGGGGCCCGCGGTAGCCTTGGCGTCGGTCCTGCTCCCGAAGTCCCCGGCGTAGCGCCCGATAGGCGTCCAGCTGCCGCGCGACAGCGAGTGGGGTACGCACCGTGAGGCCCCCCGTCAGCATCTCCTCCGATCCGTAGCGCCGCTCGAGGTAGCGTCGCACCTCCTCGACGAAGTAGGCCGTTGCGGCTCGGGTCTTGTCCCACTCGAACTTCGCGAAGACGAGCTCCTCTTCCAGTGCACGCTCCCGCTCCTCGCGTGTGATGAAGCGCTCCTCCACCATCCGTCGCAGCACGAAGCGCGTGCGCAGACGAGCCGCCTGGGGGTCGGCTCGCGGGCTGTAACGGGACGGCGCCGGGACCAGCCCCGCGATGAGCGCGGACTCGGCCAGCGTCAGGTCGCGCACGGATTTGCCGAAGTGGATTTGGGCTGCGGCCTCGACGCCGTAGGCCCCCGAGCCGAGATAGATCTGGTTCAGGTAGAGGTGCAGAATCTCGTTCTTATTGAGGTACTTCTCGATCCGCATGGCAAGGACCATGTCCTTCATCTTGCGGAGCCAGGTCCGATCGGAGGTAAGCAGGAATGTCTTGGCGACCTGCTGGGTGATCGTGCTGCCGCCCTGTGCGATGCCGCCCGCCTTGAGGTTGGCAATGGCGGCCCGCAGGATGCCCGCATAGTCGAGCCCCTCATGCTCGTAGAAGGCGCCGTCCTCCGCGGCGATAAAGGCGTGGACGAGGTGGGTCGGCATCTCCTCGATCGGGACCACCTCTCGTCGCTCCCGGTAGAAGGTCCCGATCTCGACCCCGTCCTTCGAGAGCACACGAGTCACCAGCTTGGGCTTGTAGTCCTTGAGTGTGTAGATCTCGGGGAGGTCGCGCACGATGAGCGCGTAGAAGAGCGCCCATCCGACCACGCAGGTCAGAGCCACAAGTACCCCGATTGCGAGGAAAAACTGGATCAGGCGCTTCACGTGGCGAGCATCCTCTGGGGAACGCCGGAGGCTCCTCGAGCCTAGCCTACGCGCAGGGGCGATTCAAACCCACTTGTTTGACAGTTCCCCGCACCCGCCCCTACGATCCGTCTCATGCGACACCTCTTTATCGTCGATCCGCTGCCGCTTCTCGATGTCGAAAAAGACACCACGGTCGTGCTCATACGGGAGGCGGCCCGGCGGGGCCACGAGATTTTCAGCGTGGAGGTGGCGCAGCTCAGTGTGGGCGAGGGTGGGCGGCCGGTGGCTCGCGCGGTGCCCACCAAGCCTTGCGAGGGCGACCCCTGGTACGAGCTCGGGTCGCCGCTGTCCATGCCGCTGCACGAGTTCGATCTGGTGTGGATGCGGAAGGACCCGCCGTACAACATCGACTACTTTTACGTGACGCATCTGCTCAGCCTCGTTCCGGCCCCGACCCTGGTTGTGAACGACCCCCGCGGCCTGCGGGAGGTGGCGGAGAAGTTTTTCGCGCTGCGCTTCCCGGACCTCTGCCCCGAGAGCCTGGTGAGCCGGCGCATTGAGGAGCTCCTGGCCTTCCGGGACAAACTGGGCGGCGAGATGGTGATCAAGCCCCTCGGGGGTGCGGGCGG
>DAOVBF010000125.1 GCA_030673955.1 Deltaproteobacteria bacterium | reverse complement strand
TTAAAAGGGCCTTCGAAACCAACCGGTTGGGGCTCTTAGTGGAAGGACTTTCTTACCCCCCCTCCCCCACCGATCAACCTCGAAGCTTATCCGCGCGGCTACACCCCGTCAATCGGCCACGCCCCCGACCGAGCGACCGATCCGGTGCCAGCGGATCTCCTCCACCTGGAAGGTGAGGACCCGGTAGAACGTGTAGAGCAGGTCGGTCACAAAGCCGCGTCCCGCTATCCGGCTGGAGTCCACGACCCAGGACCAGTGGACCATGAACGCTTTGCCTTTGATTTGATCCGCGCTCACGTACGCATCCTTCCACTCGCGGCTGTCTCGAGAGTTGTCCCGGTTGTCCCCCATCATGAAGTACTCGCCCGGCGGCACGATCCAGGGCCCGCGGAACCTCAAGACGCGCGCTGTACGGTTGTGGATGATGGTGTATTCGACACCGTCGGCATTGAGCTCCCGATAACGCGTGACTTCGACGGGGCCGCCCTTGTGGAAGTCGGTGTAGCTGTACGCGCCCTCGGGGACGCGGTCGACGAGCTTGCCGTTCACCCAAAGGCGCTCCCCCTTTAACTCAATGCGGTCGCCCGGCAGTCCGATCACACGCTTGATGAAGTCCTGGCGTGGATCGTCCGGATAGCGGAAAACGATCACGTCCCCTCGCTTCGGCTCGCCCAGCGGGACCAGGAGCATGCCCGTGATCGGGAGGCGGATCCCGTAGCCGAACTTGCTCACCACGAGATAGTCCCCGACGAGCAGGGTGGGAATCATCGAGCCTGACGGGATCTTGAAGGGCTCGATCACGAACGAGCGGATGAGCAGCGCCAGCACGACCGCCACGGCCAGCGCCTTGAGCGTCTCGAAGGAGCCCCCCCGCTGCTTCTCCTTTTTCTTCTTGGCACGCGCGGCCGCCATGTCCTCGGAATCCCCGCTCAGTCGTCCTGTTTCTCTTCGGGACGCAAGACCAGGACGCTATCCCGGCCGCGTCGACACGTCAATCGCACGCTCAGCGTTCGCCCCTCTCAGAGCTCAAGACCGCGAGGAATGCCTCCTGGGGGATCTCCACCCGCCCGATACGCTTCATTCGCTTCTTCCCCTCTTTCTGCTTCTCCAGAAGCTTCCGCTTGCGTGTGACATCGCCGCCATAACACTTTGCCGTTACGTTCTTGCGCAGTGCCTTGACGCTCACGCGCGCGATCACGCGACTTCCGATCGATGCCTGCAGCGCCACCTCGAACATCTGTCGCGGGACATGCTTCTCGAGCGCTCGGATGAGCGCCAGCCCCCGCCGATAAGCGCTGTCCCGGTGCACGATCATCGAGAGGGCATCGACAGCCTCTCCATTCACGAGCACGTCCACCTTGACCAAGTCGCCGGCGCGGTAGTCCAGGAGCTCATAGTCCATCGATGCGTATCCGCGCGTCGCGCCCTTGATACGACCGTAGAAGTCCATCAGTACCTCAGCCAGCGGCAGCTCGTAGCGCACCACCACCCGCTTGTCGCTATGCACCTTGAGATCGCGCTGTACACCCCTTCGCTCCTGACAGAGCTGCAGGACGGCACCCAGGTACTGCGTCGGAACGTGGATCTGGGCGAGGATGAGCGGCTCGAAAATCTCTTCGATGTCCCCTGCGCTGGGGAGGTCACTGGGGCGATGAAGCTCCAATTCCGTGCCGTTGCGTAGCTTCACCCGGTAGACAACCGTCGGCGCCGTAATGATGAGCTCCAGACCATGCTCCCGCTCGAGCCGCTCCTGCGCAATCTCCATGTGCAAGAGACCGAGATAGCCGCACCGGAAACCGAAGCCCAGTGCTTCGCTGGTTTCGGGCTCCGCGGAGATCGAGGAGTCGTTGAGCTGCAGCCTCTCGATGGCCGCACGCAGCGCATCGTAGGCACCGGGGTCGCTCGGATAGAGCCCGCTCCAGACCACCGGCTGCATGCGACGAAATCCGGGCAGAGGCTCCGCAGCGGGGCGCGCGACGTCGGTGATGGTGTCGCCGACCTGGACCGCCTTTGGGTCACGGATGCTGGCGGTCACGACAACCACCTCACCATAGCCCGCCCGCCCGATGCGGCTCAGCTCAGGAGACAGGACCCCCAGCAGCGTGACATCGTACTCCTCGCCGGTCACCATCAGGCGGATGGTCGCATCCGAGTCGAGGCTCCCATCCACCACCCGTAACAACATGGCCGCTCCCTGATACGGGTCGTACCAGCTGTCGAAAACCAGGGCACGGAGCGGCGCCTCCGGGTCCCCACGGGGCGGCGGAATGCGCGAGACGATCGCTCCGAGGAGCTCGTCGATGCCCTCGCCGCTCTTCGCCGAGATGTGCAGGGCATCGCCCGCGCTGATGCCAACGATGTCCTCGATCTCGCGAACGACACGCTCGGGATCGGCGTTGGGCAGGTCGATCTTGTTGATCACGGGAATGATCTCGAGCCCGCCAGCGACGGCGATCGCCGCGTTCGCCAAGGTCTGCGCCTCGACGCCCTGCACCGCATCGACGACGAGCAGCGCTCCTTCACACGCCGCGAGCGAGCGCGAGACCTCGTAGTGAAAGTCCACGTGACCGGGCGTATCGATCAGGTTGAGCAGGACCTCCCGGCCGTCCGGCGTCCGCCAGCGCATCCGTACGCTCTGCGCTTTGATCGTGATACCCCGCTCGCGCTCCAGGTCCATCTTGTCGAGGAACTGCTCCACGCGTTCGCGCGTTCGCAAAGTCCCGGTACGCTCGAGCAGCCGATCCGCGAGCGTGGATTTGCCGTGATCGATGTGAGCGATGATGGCGAAATTGCGAATCTGCTCCATCGGGGACGGTGCTCAGCCCGACTTCCGCCCTACCTGAGCTTCGAAATACGGCAGGGTCAGACGCAGCCCCTCATCCGGGTCCACCTGGGGAGTCCAGGACAGGATCCGCTGCGCCAGGCCGATCTCGGGCCGGCGCACCTTGGGGTCGTCTTGGGGCAGCTCGCGATGAACGATCCGACTGCGCGATCCGGTCGTGCGCAGAACGCGCTCCGCGACCTCCAGGACCGTCATCTCGTGGGGATTTCCGATGTTCACGGGCTCGACGTGATCCGAGTCCAGCAGGCGACAGATCCCCTCGACGAGATCCGAGACGTAATTGATGCTGCGGGTTTGCAGACCATCTCCGAAGACCGTGAGGTCCTCGCCGCGAAGCGCCTGGGTAAAGAAGGTCGGAATCATGCGTCCGTCGTCGGGACGCATCGACGGACCGTAGGTGTTGAAGATACGCACGATCCGCGTGCTCACACCGTGGTAGCGGTGATAGGCCATGGTCATGGCTTCCGCAAAGCGCTTGGCTTCGTCATAGACACCGCGAATGCCGATGGGGTTCACGTTCCCCCAGTAGCTCTCGGGCTGGGGGTTGACCTCGGGATCCCCGTAGCATTCGGAGGTGGAGGCCAGGAGGAATCGGACCCCCCTGTCCTTGGCGAGTCCCAGGACCTTGTGCGTCCCCAGCGCTCCCACCTTGAGAATCTGGATCGGGAGCCTTTCGAAGTCGGTGGGGCTGGCCGGCGATGCGAAGTGCAGCACCGCATCCAGCTGTCCGGGGACATGGATGAAGTTCGTGATGTCGTGCTTGACGAACAGAAAGCCGGCTCGGCCGAACAGATCCCCGATGTTCTCGATCCGACCGGTCAGCAGGTTATCCATGCAGACGACCTCGTCGCCGTCATTGAGGAAACGACGACAGAGATGGGAGCCGATGAAGCCCGCACCTCCCGTAATCAGAACTCTACGCATCTCGACCCTCCGCTTCAGCCGTCAGATAGGCAGACAACGCTTTCCGCCAATGCGACATCTCGATCCCGAGCTGGCGCGCGCGCTCGAGCCCGAGCACGGCGTAGGGGGGGCGCATGGCGGACCTCGGCACTTCGCTCGTGGCGACCGGCCGGACTTCGACCGACGGGTTCAAGCCGCGCTGTGTGCCCTCACTCACCGCAGCCAGCGCCAGATCGTACCAGCTCGCCATCCCCTCGCACGCCAGATGAAGCATCCCGCGTGCACCGAGCGCCTCCGCTTGCAGCAGTGCCCTCGCCAGCGCACCCGACCAGGTCGGGCGGCCGACCTGGTCCTCCACGACGTGGAGCGTCTGGCCTCGAGCCGCCGCCGAGCGGATCGTCCGCACGAAGTTGGGCCCTGGCCCGAACAGCCACTGCGTCCGCACGATCAGGTGTTCGCCATCCACCTCGCGCACCGCCTCCTCACCCGCGAGCTTGCTCCGACCGTAGGCGGACCGAGGTGCGGGTTTGGCCGACTCGTCGATGGGACGGTGGGTCTCGCCGGCAAAGACGTATTCCGTACTGATGTGGACGAGGAGCGCGTGGTTCGCGCACGCCCGCGCCAGAACCCGGGGGCCGGTGCCGTTAACCCGCATGGCCTCATCGACGTGATCCTCGCACCAGTCCACCTGGGTGAAGGCCGCACAGTTCAGGACCACGTCGGGCCGGAGCTCCTCAAAGGTACGGGCCACGGCATCGCCATCTACGACGTCGAGCTCCGTGTCGGAACGTCCGATCGCCTCGATGCCGAACTCGGGCGCCACCCTCAGCAGGGAGCGCCCGAGCTGCCCCCCGGCCCCCGTGACCAGCCAGCGCGTGCCGCGCCGCCCTCCGACGCTCGACCGCTCCACCGCTGGACTCACTCAGTCGTGATCCAGACGCCGAAGCCCTGCGCCTCGAGCCGGGACACGAGCCTCTTCACGCTGGCTCCTGCCTCTGGCCGCACCCTCACCCGATAGCGGTGCTGGCCCTTGGGCCGCGTACCGCTGATGTAGGAATGAAAGCCGCTCTTCTGCAGGCGCCGCACCAGCGCCTCGGCCATCTGGCGATCGGTGTGAGCCGCGACCTGGACCACCCTCTGGGGGCCGGATGGCTTCTTGGCTGCGTCCCGAGCCGCGATCTCGGAGATCACACGCTCC
>DAOVBF010000047.1 GCA_030673955.1 Deltaproteobacteria bacterium | reverse complement strand
ACGTCGGCATGATGGATTGCAAGAAGGCCCTGGTGGAGGCGGGCGGGGACATGGACCGGGCGTTGGGACTGCTCCGCGAGCGGGGACTGGCCAGGGCGCGGGGCAAGGCCGGACGCTCCACCTCGGAGGGCTCCATCGTGGCCAGTGTCTCGCCGGATGAGAGACGGGCCGCGCTCGTGGAGGTGAACTGCGAGACGGACTTCGTCGCCCGGACGGAGAAGTTCGAGAGCCTCTGTTGCGAGATCGCGGAGCAGGTGCGCGACCGGAACCCGGCCGCCGTGGAGGCCTTGCTCGCGCTCTCGCTGCACGACGGCACGCTCAACGACCGCATCGTCGAGGCCATTGCAGCCCTCGGTGAGAACATCCAGGTGCGACGCTTCGACCGGCTCGAGTCGGACTCGGAGGGTCTGATTGCGAGCTACATCCACGCGGGTGGCAAGATCGGATCCTTGGTGCAGGTGGGGGCGGACGTTCCGGCCCGGCCCGAGGTCCGGACCCTTGCGCGCAACCTGTGCATGCACGTCGCCGCAACGAAGCCGCTCGGCGTTTCCCGCAACGACATCCCCGTCGATGAGGTGGAGAAGGAGCGCGCCGTGCTGAGCAAGCAGGCCGAGGCCGAGGGCAAGCCAGCCAACATCGTGGGAAAGATAGTCGCAGGTCGGCTCAACAAGTTCTTCAAGGAGGTCGTACTGCTGGAGGAGCCGCTCGTGATGGACCCGGACCGCATGGTGGAGGCCGCCGTGAAGGAGGCGGGTGTCCGAGTGATCGCGTTCCGGCGTTTCCAGCTGGGAGAAGAGCTAGACGCATGAAGCCCGCCTACGAACGCGTTGTCCTGAAGGTCTCGGGTGAGAGCCTGGCTGGCGAGCAGGGCTTCGGGATCAGCACGCAGCAGATCCAGGGGACGAGCCGGGAGATCGTCGAGGTCGTCGAGCTCGGCGTTCAGCTGGGGATCGTGTGCGGAGGCGGGAACATCATCCGCGGAATCACGGCCTCCGCCGAGGGCATCGATCGGGTCGCGGCCGACTACATGGGCATGCTGGCCAGCGTTATGAATGCGCTCGCGCTTCAGGATTCACTTGAGAAAAGTGGCGTAGATACCCGGCTTCTTTCCGCGATTGAGATCAAGCAGGTCGCGGAGCCACAGATCCGGCGGCGGGTCAGCCGGCATCTGGAGAAGGGCCGTGTCGTGATCTTCGCGGGCGGAACGGGCAACCCCTTCTTCACCACGGACACGGGGGCCGCCCTGCGGGCCATGGAGATCGGGGCCGACCTGTTGCTCAAGGGAACCCGGGTGGACGGGATCTTCGATGCCGACCCGGAGAAGGTTCCGGGCGCGAAGCTCTACGACCGTCTGACCTATCACGATTTCCTGACCCGTCACCTGGGCGTGATGGATGCCACCGCCGTGGCGCTCTGCCAGGACAACGAGCTGCCCATTGTGGTGTTCAACATGAGTGTCCCGGGCAACATCGTGAAGATCGTGTGCGGGGAGGCGGTTGGAACCACGGTGGGGCCGTAGCAGGGAGTTAACACATGGCAGAGGAGGAGGTTATTCTCGACGAGGCTCGTCAAGGCATGGCCAAGAGCCTGGAGAGCCTACAGCGCGAGATCGCGAGTATCCGGACGGGCCGCGCAAACCCGGTGCTTCTGGAAGGCCTCATGATCGACTACTACGGAACGCCGACACCCCTGAGATCCCTCGCCACGCTTTCCGCGCCCGAAGCCCGCCTGCTGACGGTCCAGCCTTTCGATCCGGGGGCCGCGGACGCCATCGAGAGGGCGATCCTCAAGTCCGACCTCGGACTCACGGCCGTGAACGAGGGCAAGATCCTGCGTGTGCCCGTGCCCGAACTCACGGAGGAGCGGCGGCGCGAGCTGGTGAAGCGGGCCAAGAAATCCGGCGAGGAGCACAAGCTGGGAGTTCGCGGCTCGCGTCGAGAGGCCATTGCGATGCTGAAGGAGTTCGAGAAGGAGGGCGAGCTCAGCAAGGACGAGTCGCGGCGTGCGCAGACGAAGGTTCAGGACCTGACGGACGAGTACATCGCGAAGATCGACCAGGCAATTGCGTCCAAGGAGGAGGAAATCCTGCGCATCTGAACGCCCATGAGCAACCTGGACCCCGAAAAAATCCCGCGCCATGTCGCTATCATTCCCGATGGAAACGGTCGCTGGGCCGAGGCACGCAATCTTCCTCGCAACGAAGGCCACCGCAAGGGTGTGGAGAACGTCCGCGAGATCGTGCGCGCCTGCTCCGAGCTGGGCATCCGGATGCTCACTCTGTATGCGTTCTCGCAGGAGAACTGGGACCGTCCGCGCGACGAGGTCAAAGCGATCATGCGGCTGCTCAGTCGGTACCTCCGGACCGAGGCGGAGGAGCTGATCGAGAATGGCATCCGTGTCGGTGCGATCGGGCGGCTGGAGCAGCTGGATTCACGGGTCCAACGCGACCTGGAGCGGCTCATCCGGCGCACCGAGCAGAACGATCAGATGCGCGTCACCTTCGCGCTCTCCTACAGCGGTCGGACGGAGATTGTGGATGCGGTGCGCCAGATCGTGCGTGCGGTGGAGTCGGGCTGCCTGGATCCCGACGCGATCGATGAGAAATGCGTCGAGGCACACCTCTACGCGCGGGATCTGCCCGACCCCGACCTCCTGATCCGCACCGGCCACGAGTCCCGCATCTCCAACTTCCTGCTCTGGCAGCTTGCCTACACCGAGCTTTACGTGTGCGAGTCGCTCTGGCCGGATTTCGGCAAGCCGGAGCTGGTTAAGGCGCTGCTCGCCTATCAGAACCGGGAGCGCCGTTTCGGTCGCACGAGCGCACAGCTACGGCGCGAGCCGTGAAGCGAATCGTCATCCTGGGGTCTACGGGCTCGATCGGGACCCAGACGCTCGAGATCGTGGCGCGCTTTCCAGAGCACCTGCAGCTGACTGCGCTGGCTGCGGGCCGAAACGTGGAGCTCTTGATCCAGCAGGCCAAGCAGTTCCGACCCCGCCTGGTGTCGGTGGCGCGCGAGCAGGACGCACAGCGCGTGAGGGAGGCCGTGAGCGATCCGAAGCTCCGCGTCGCCTCCGGCGCTGCGGGGTTGCTGGAGGTGGCGATGGAGCCCGCGGATCTCCTGATCGGAGCCCTGGTCGGACGGGCCGGACTCGAGCCCACCCTCGCGGCGCTGCAGCAGGGCACCGATGTCGCACTCGCGAACAAGGAGGTGCTTGTCGTGGCCGGGGAGCTGGTCCTGGCCGAGGCGCGACGCTGTGGGGCCCGCATCCTGCCCCTCGACTCCGAGCACGTGGCCATTCACCAGTGCCTGGCCGGCCACTCCCGAGCCGATCTCAAGCGCGTGCTCCTGACCGCGTCCGGCGGCCCGTTCCTGACCGCGACGGCCGAGGAGCTTGCCGCGGCGACACGGGAGCAGGCGCTTGCGCATCCAAACTGGGAGATGGGGCCCAACATCACGATCGACTCCGCCACGCTCATGAACAAGGGCTTCGAGCTCATCGAAGCACGCTGGCTCTTCGATCTCGAGCCCGAGCGCATCGGCGTGATCATCCACCGGGAGAGCATCATCCACTCCCTCGTGGAATACCGCGACGGTAGCTGGCTGGCGCAGCTGGGCATTCCCGACATGCGCACACCCATCGCGTACACTTTGGGGATGCCTGCGCGGCTGCCACTTTCCGACCTCGCCCCGCTGAACCTGGTGGCACTCGGCGCTCTGCATTTCGAGGCGCCTGATCCGGGCCGATTCCCGGCGCTGCGTCTGGCCGCCGAGGTCCTGCGTGCGGGCGGTGCGGCCCCGGCGATCCTCAACGCCGCCAACGAGGTGGCCGTGGAGGCGTTCCTCGCGCGGCGCGTTCCGTTTACAGGGATTGCCGCTACAGCCGAAAGAGTCCTGGAGGCGGAGTCGTTCGGCCCGGGCCTGGATCTGGAGGAGATCCGAGAGGCGGACCGACGGGCGCGTGAGCGGGCGGCGGCCTGTATCGAGGAGCACTACGGATGAGCGTGTTCGGGGATTACATCGGTCCGTTCTTGCTCCTGCTCGGGGTGCTCATCTTCGTGCATGAGCTTGGCCACTTCATCGTGGCGAAGCTCTGCGGCGTCAAGGTGGAGACCTTCTCCCTGGGCTTCGGTCGCGCCATTCTCCGGCGCAGCGTGGGCGAGACGGAGTACCGGATCGCCTGGCTGCCCCTCGGGGGTTACGTGAAGATGCTGGGCGAGGCGCCTGGCGATGAGCTGCCGGTGGCCGACCGGCATCGCAGCTTCAATGAGCAACCGGTCGGGCGGCGCATCTCGATTGCCCTGGCCGGGCCGGCCATGAACCTGATCCTGCCGGTGTTCGTCGTCGCGGGCATGGCCATGACGGGCCTGCCGAAGGCGACCTCCCTGATCGGCGGTGTCCAGCCCGACACCCCGGCGGCGCGGGCAGGCCTGAAGCCGGGGGACCGGGTCGTCGCCATCGACGGCAGAGAAATCTGGCGCTGGGAGGATCTGGACCGGGCCGTCAAAGCCGGCGTCGGTGTACCCCTCAGCCTCGACCTGGAGCGAGAGGGCGAGCGCCTCACGCTCGAGGGGGTCCCCGAGCGCGGGCCGGAGGGCAAAGGCGTTGTGTTCGGGGCGGAGCACTCGACGGCCTCGGCGATTCTCGGACTGCCAGACCCCGATGGGCTGGCCGCACGCGCGGGGCTGCAGACGGGCGACCGCGTGGTGGCGGTGAACGGGGAGAGTGTCGCGGATCGGTATGCGCTCTTGGCAGCTCTCGAAACAGCGACCGGCCCGGTCGAGCTCGAGGTCGTGCGCCAGGTCGACGACGATGAGCTGCGCATCCGCGTGACGCTACGGGCTGGACCGGGTGCCTGGAGCCTGGAGCGTATCGGCGCTGTGCGCGTCGATTTCTCCGTCGTGGCCGTGCATCCGGGCAGTCCGGCCAAGCAGGCGGGCCTCGAGCCCGGGGATATCTTTCTGCGCGCCGATGGCGAGCCTGTGTCGAGCTTCAAGGACCTGGCGGTACGGATCCGTGGCGGGGGAGGCGCTCCTCTGGCGCTCGTGATGCTGCGGAAAGGTCGGGAGCTCGAGTTCGAGGTCGTGCCCAAGCGTTCCCCGACCCAGCGCAACGGGAAAGTCGAAACGATCTGGGCCATCGGAATCGGCGGCGGACCACCGCACGCTCTAGGCGAGATCCGAGACGAGGTCGTCCTCAACCCGCTGCGTGCACTCGGCTTCGGCGCCGTGCGGACCGCGGAGGTCTTTGCGTTGACCATCTCCGGGATCTGGAAGCTCATCAGCGGCGAGATCGGTATGGAGAACCTTGCCGGTCCGATCGGGATCGGGAAGTTTGCCGGGGACTACTTCCAGGAGGAGGGCTGGTATCCGTACCTCAACCTGCTGGCCATTATCAGCGTGAACCTGGCCATCCTGAACCTGCTTCCGATCCCGGTCCTGGATGGCGGTCAGATCCTGCTGGTGATCGCCGAGGTCTTCCGTGGCGGCCCGCTCTCCACTCGCGCTAGAGAGATCGCGCAGACAGTGGGTCTGTCGTTGATTCTGTTGCTCATGGGCTTTGCCTTCTGGAACGACATCCTGCGCCACTGGTCCGATCTCGTGGGTTTCTTCAAGGGCCTCGTCTGAGCGAGCGCCGATGATCCTGGCACTCGAGACGGCCACCGAGTTCGGAGGGGTGGCGCTTCTCGAGGGCGCGTGTGTGCTCGCTGAACGGGAGCTCGCGCGGGAGCAGCATCACGCCCGCCTGCTCCTGGCCGAGCTGGACCGGCTCCTCAGCGCATCCGGCCGGCGGCTCGAGGAGGTCGAGCTGATCGCTCTCTCGATCGGTCCCGGCTCCTTTACCGGTCTTCGCATCGGTTTGGCGACGGTGCTCGGCCTCTGCTTCGGGACGGCGCGAAAGATCGTGCCTGTTCCCACGCTGGCAGCGCTGTCGCTGCATGCCGGAGACGCGCGCAGGATCGTGCCCATGCTCGATGCGCGGAGGAAGCAGGTCTACACGGGGCTCTACGGTCCCGGGGCAGTCGCGCTCCGAGAGGACCGGGTGTGCGACCCGCGAGCCTGGTTCGAGAAGCTGCGAGCGGAGGGTCCGGTGCAACTACTGGGACCGGGCGCAGAGCTCTACCGGGAAATGGCGGTCGAGGTTCTGGGGGCGGCGGCACAGCTTGCGGATCCCGAGCAGGGTCGACCACGCGCCTCCAGCGTGGGTCGACTGGGAGCGCGGCTGGTCCGCGAAGGGGCGGCCCGCTCGCCCGAGGCCGTCGAGCTCCGCTACCTGCGCCGGGCCGAGGCGGAGGAGAAAGGGCCGCTGGACACATTTCCCCGGAATCCATAATCTAGCGAAACTAATGCGTTTCTCTGGGATTGTTGTGAAATGAAGCTACCCGGGTCTGACATCATGATGCGCGCTCTCCAGGAAGAGGGTGTGGAGCTCATCTTCGGGCTTCCGGGCGGAGCGGTGCTCGAAATCTACGACGCCATTTTCCGTGAGCGGATCCGCCACATCCTCGTGCGGCACGAGCAGGGCGGTGTGCACATGGCGGATGCCTATGCCCGCGCGACGGGGCGCTGCGGCGTGGCCATCGTGACCTCGGGCCCCGGGGTCACGAATGCAGTGACGGGGCTCGCCACGGCCAACAAGGATTCCATCCCGCTGGTTTGCTTTAAGGGCCAGGTCCCCACGCCGATGATCGGGAACGACGCCTTCCAGGAGGCGGACAATATGGGCATCACGCGGCCCGTCACCAAGCACAACTACCTGGTGAAGGACGTGCGCGATCTGGCCCGAACCATCAAAGAGGCGTTCTACATCGCGACCACCGGGCGTCCCGGCCCCGTGGTGGTGGACCTGCCGAAGGACGTGACCAAGGCGACGGCGGACTATCACTATCCCCGCGAGGTGAAGCTCGAACACTTCCAGCCGCGCTTCGAGGCGCATTGGGGGCAGGTCAAGAAGGCCATGACGCTGATCCGCAAGGCGCGACGGCCCGTCGTCTACTTCGGCGGAGGCGTGATCCTCTCCGGCGCGAGCTCGGAGCTGCTGGAGTTCTGCGAGCGGCTCGGGGCCCCGGTCACCTACACGCTGATGGGTATCGGCGGGATCCCGGGCAACCACCGCCTGTCCCTGGGGATGCTGGGGATGCACGGCACTTATCGCGCGAACATGGCGGTCGATCAGGCCGACGTGCTGATTGCCATCGGTGCGCGTTTCGATGATCGCGTGACGGGCAAGGTGGACGAGTTCAGCCAACGCTCGAAGAAGATTCACGTCGATATCGATCCGACGTCGATCCGCAAGAGCGTCTACGTCGACATCCCGATCGTGGGTGACGTGAAGAACTGCCTGCAAAAGTTCCTCAAGATCACGGAGAACGAGCCGCGGCTGGAGAGCTACCCCCAGGAGCTGTTGCCGTGGTGGCGCCAGATCGAGGAGTGGGATCGTGAGCATCCCATCGGCTACGCGCAGCCGACCGACGGTCCGATCCTGCCCCAGTTCGTGATCGACAAGGCCTACCAGCTCACGCAAGGGCAGGCCGTGGTGACCACCGATGTGGGCCAGCATCAGATGTGGGCGGCGCAGTACTACCACAGTCAGTCTCCGAACAACTGGATCGTGTCCGGCGGCCTGGGAACGATGGGTTACGGTCTGCCGGCCGCGATCGGTGCCCAGTTCGGGCGTCCCAACGACACGGTAATATGTATTACCAGCGAAGGCTCCCTGCAGATGTGCATTCAGGAGCTTGTCGTCGCGGTGGAACACAACCTGCCCGTCAAAGTGGTTCTGCTCAACAACCAGAACCTCGGAATGGTGCGCCAGTGGCAGGAGTTCTTCTACGAAAAACGCTATTCCGAGGTCGACATGTCGAGTGGACCGGACTGGGTCAAGCTGGCCGAGGCGTTCGGCGCAGTGGGCCTGCGCGCGACCCATCCCGATGAGGTGGAGCCGGTCCTGGAGAAGGGCTTGGCGAGTAAGCGCCCGGTCATCATGGAGTTTACCTGCGCCCCGG
>DAOVBF010000095.1 GCA_030673955.1 Deltaproteobacteria bacterium | reverse complement strand
TCGATCCTTGACGATCTCGGGCAGGATCCCCCGGCGACTGACGACAGCCGGTATGCCCATCGACATCGCCTCGAGTACCGCCCGGCAGGAGCCGTCGGAGCCGGGCACCAGGAAGGCTAGCGCAGCAAAGAGCGAGAGCATCTCGAGGTAGTCGTCCCTTCGGTAACCCGCACGCACGACCGCGTGCTCGAGCCCGAACTCGGCCACCGGCTCGTGGAGGACCTCGAGCGCGCGCGTTCCGCGTCCCAGCACCACGAGCCGGAGTTCCGGGGCACGGCGCAGCGCGCGGGCAAAGGCCTCCAGCAGCAGATCGAAGCGGCGGTGCGGCTGCAGACGCGCGACCACTCCGATCACGCGCTGCTCGGGAGCGATCCCCAGGTCGTGGCGAAGCCGTTGATGCGGCTCGTGCGGCTCGAAACGGTCCACGTCGACGACTCCGGGTACGACAGCGACGTGCCGCGACGGCCAGCCCAACGAACGGCATGCGTGCTCGGCAAGTCGAGACGAGAGCACCACCAGCCCCGCTGCGCCACGCGGCCCCAGCAGCAGCCGGCTCCAGGGCGCCGCCGGAACCGGGTGACCCTGATGCCAGCTCCTCACGAGTCGGGTGGCGCCGCCGCGCGCCGCCAGGAGCGAGAGCAGGTGATCGCGGGTGTGGTGGACATGCACGATGTCGTAAGCGCCCTCACGGAGCAGGACCCGCAGACGCCGAACCTCGGCGTGATCGCGGAGGGGCCGATAGCCGCGCGCGTGTTCCAGCAGATGGACCGCCTCGACGCCGCGTTCGCGCGCGTGCTCGAGGAGCTGTGGCCCGAGCCCGATCGGAGGGGGCGGACACGCGAGATCCACCTCGTGGCCCCGCGCGCGGAGTCCGAGGATGGTGTTGAGCATGGGCTCCGCGGGGCCGGTCCACTTGGGATCCGCGCTGACGTGGAGGATCTTCACTGGCGTCGGAGCCGCTCGAGCTCCCAGAGCTTGACCGGCTCCCGCTGCGACTCGCCCGAGGCTTTCCGGCCCCCGCTCAAGCGCGGACCCGTTCCACCGTGAGAACGCCGCGGATCTTGGAGATCTGCTTCATCACGGTGTCGAGATGCTTGCGATCTTTCACGGCCAGGTCGAACGTCTGGACCGCTCGGTTGTCGCCGCTGGTACTGATTCGCCCTCCACCGATGTTGATGCCTTGCTCACTGATTCTGTTGGACACCTCCGCCAGCAGGCCGGGACGATCCTCCGAAACGACCCGCACCTTGACGCTGTGCAGCTCGCCCGGAACGCCCTCCCAGGTCACCGCCACACGTCGTTCCGGATCCAGGTGAAAGATCTTGCGACAGTTGCGCGTGTGCACCGTCACGCCCCGCCCCCGCGTGATGAAGCCCTCCACCGGATCCCCCGGAACAGGTGAGCAACAGCGACCGAAGCGAACCAGCACACGCTCCACGCCGTCGACCTTCACCCCGGCGGGCGCGCGCCGAGGTCGGAAGACCTTCTCGAGGAGGGTGGGCGGCCGCTCCTCCTCGCCGCCGAGCTTGCGGATCACCTTGCGGGTATCCAGTCTGCCGTAGGCCACGGCTTGCAGCATCGCCTCGAGCCCCCGGTAGGAGAGCTCCTTGGCCGCCGCCGCGAGCTCCCCGCCCTTCGTGAGCTTGGCGAAGCTGTAGCCGCGGCGCTGGAGATCCCGAGTCAGGATCTCGCGCCCGAGCTTGCGCGCGTGCTCGACTTCCGCGCTCTTGAGGAAGTGACGAATGCGGCTGCGCGCCCGGCCGCTGACGACGTGGTCGAGCCACTCCTGCCGCGGGCGCTGGTGGGGCGACTGGATGATCTCGACCGTGTCGCCGTTCGAGAGGCGGTTGCGCAGCGGCACGAGCTGACCGTTCACCTTGGCCCCCGCGCAGTGGTTTCCGACCTCGCTATGGACCGCGTAGGCAAAGTCGATGGCGGTCGCCCCCGCGGGCAACGCGATCACGTCGCCGCCGGGCGTAAAGACGTAGACCTCGTCGACGAACAGATCGACACGCACCGTTTCCAGGAACTCGTTCGGATCGACGAGTTGCTGCTGCCACTCGAGTAGCTGCCGCAGCCAGGCGAATTGCTGCTCGTCGGAAGAGTCGACCTCGGTCCCCTCCTTGTACTTCCAGTGCGCCGCAATCCCGAGCTCCGCGACGCGGTGCATCTCCTGCGTGCGGATCTGGACCTCCATGCGCTCCCCGAAAGGACCGATCACCGTCGTGTGCAGGGTCTGGTAGCCGTTGGGCTTGGGCATGGCGATGTAGTCTTTGAACCGGCCGGGAACCGGCTTCCACATGCTGTGCACGAGGCCGAGGGTCTCGTAGCAGGTGGCCGAGGTGCCGTCGACGATGACGCGGAAGGCAATCAGGTCATAGATCTCGCCGAACTCGAGCTCCTGCTCCGCCATCTTCTTGTAGAAGCTGTAGACCTCTTTCAGCCGGCCCGTGACCTCCGCCCTCAGATCCTGCTGCTCGAGCAGTGCGGACAGTCGGCTCCTCACCTCATCCACGTATTGCTCGCGCTCGCGCTTGCTACCCTGGATGCGTCGATCGATCTCCCCGTAGACCTCGGGGTAGAGCTCGCGGAAAGCGCGGCCCTCGAGCTCCACCTTCATCCAGTAGATGCCGAGCCGGTGGGCGAGGGGTGCGTAGATGTCGAGCGTCTCCTGCGAGATGCGACGCCGCGAGTCCTCGTCCATGTACTTGAGGGTGCGCATGTTGTGAAGACGATCCGCGAGCTTGATTAGGATGATGCGGATGTCCTTCGACATCGCGAGCAGCATCTTGCGAAAGTTCTCCGCCTGCTGCTCCTCGCGGCTGGAGAACTCGATCTTGGCGATCTTGGTCAGGCCTCCGACGAGGGTCGTGATCTCCTCCCCGAACTGCTCGCGAAGTTCCTCCTCGGAAGCCAGTGTGTCCTCGACGGTGTCGTGCAGGAGGCCGACCGCCACCGTGAGGGGATCCAGGCGCATCTCCGCCAGAATCTCCGCGACGGCCAGCGGATGGGTCAGGTAGGGCTCGCCCGAAAGACGCAGCTGCCCCTGATGCACCTTCGCAGAATAGACGTACGACTTCTGGAGCAGGCTCGTTTCGACACCCGGGAAGTTCTGCTGGACTCGATCTACGATCTCGTTGATGCGTGCCATTCGAGAAGAGGATACGCTGCTTCCGGCTTACCCGAAATCCATACGGTCTTTCCAGAGTGGGAGCACCCGCTCCCGTTCCAGCCGCGAGGCGGCAATGATGTGCAGGAAGTCCCTGACGGCCTGATCGATTTCCGCGTTGACAACGACGTACCGGTAGCCGTGGATCTCGCGTAACTCCTCGCGCGCGCGCTCCAGCCGCTTCTGGATCACCGCCTCCCCGTCCGAGCCGCGCCCCCGGAGCCGATGTTCGAGCACCTCCAGCGAGGGAGGAATCAGGAACACGAAGACCGCCCCCGGGCTGCGCTCACGCAGCTGGCGTGCGCCCTGCACCTCGACCTCCAGAATCAGATCGAAGCCCTCGCGCGTGGGTCCGGCGACGGCCTCGCGGCTCGTGCCGTAGAGGTGTTCCTGATAGCTCGCCCACTCCAGGAACGCGCCCTCGTCGATGAGCGCGCGGAAGCGCTTGTCGTCGACGAAGAAATAGTCCTTGCCGTCCTGCTCGCCCGGGCGCGGCTCGCGGGTCGTGTGGGAGACCGAGAAGAGGACGCTCGGATCGCGCTCGAGCACGTGCCGGAGGATCGACGTCTTGCCAGCCCCGGAGGGCCCCGAGACCACGAAGGGAATGCCCGGGCGCAAGGGAGCGGGCTCGATTCCGGACGCGCGTGTCATTCCTTTGCGCCTTCCTCAACTGCCCCGCCGAGCCGCAGCGCGATCGTCTCGGCCTGAATGGCCGAGAGCACCACGTGATCCGAGTCGGTCACGATGACGGAACGGGTCTTGCGTCCCTGGGTCGCGTCCACGAGCTTGCCGCGTTCCTTCGCCTCCTCGCGAAGGCGGCGGATGGGGGCTGCGTTCGGGCCGATGACCGCCACGACCCGCGAGGCCACCACGACATTGCCGTATCCAACGTTGAGGAGCTTCACTCCAGGTTCAGAACCTGCTCACGCAGCTTCTCGATCTCCGTCTTGAGCTCTACGACCTGGCGGCCGATGGGGGCGTCCGCCGCCTTGGAGCCGATTGTGTTCACCTCACGCCCGACCTCTTGCAAGAGGAACTCCAGCTTGCGACCGACGGGCCCGGCTGTTCCCAGTGTCTCATGAAACTGTGCGAGATGGCTGCGCAGACGCACGGTCTCCTCCGTGATGTCCATGCGATCCACGTAGAGCACCGCCTCCTGGGCCAGGCGGCTCGGCTCGATCTCCAACTCGGGCGCCAGCGCCGCCAGGCGTTTCTCGAGCCGCTCCCGCACTCCCCTCTTGACCTCTTCGGCGCGTCCTTCGATCTCCGTGACCGCCGACCCGACCTGGTCCAGCCGACGGCGGAGCTCCGCCTCGAGCGCAGCCCCCTCGCGCTCGCGCATCTCCGCGGCCCCGCGGCAGGCCTGCTCCACGGCGTCCACCATCGCCGTGGCCACCGCCGCCTCCTCCAGAGCCGGATCCTGCTGCCGCGCCACGCCGGGCAGTTCGAGCAGACTCGAAACCGTGAGCTCGCCCTTGAGCGCGAAGCGTTTGCGCAGCTGCTGGGCCCCCTCCACGTACTTGCTCGCAGCCTCGAGGTCGACCACGACGTCGGACTCGCCCGACGGAGCTCCCTTCATGCGAACGGAGATATCCACCTGGCCGCGCGCAAAAAAGCGTGACGCCGTCGCCCGCAGCTGCGCTTCCAGGCGGCTGAACTCGCGGGGCAGACGCACGCGCACGTCCAGGAAGCGCGAGTTCACCGCACGCAGCTCGGCGGCCACGCTCCCATCGCCCAACGGCGCTTGGCCCTGCCCGAACCCGGTCATCGAGCGCAGCGCGCGTCCCGCCTGGCTCACGAGTCCGCACCCAGCGCCGCCAGAAGCTCCCCAGGCGTGAGCGTCGCGGTCCCCGGCACACCGACCACGAACCCGGCCGCAGCGTTGGCGAGCTGCGCTGCTTCGATCCAGGAGGCGCCCGAGAGGCGTGCCAGGGCGAGCGTGGCGATGGCCGTGTCACCCGCCCCCGCTACGTCGGCCACCGCGCGCGCCACGGTCGGGACGTTCTGGAGACCAGCCTCGGACGAGAAGAGCGACATGCCCTCGTCCCCGCGTGTGATCGCAACGCTGCCCGCACCGGTGAGCCTCAGCAGCGCTTCGCCCAGACGCTCGAAACCGGCTTCGCCCCGGGCGTGGATTCCGGCGACCTGCTCGGCCTCGCGCAGGTTGGGCTTGACCAGCTCGGCGCCCCGATAAGCCGCCCAGTCTCCCTGCTTGGGGTCGACGAAGATCCGCAGCCCGCGGTCTGCGAAGATCGCCATCGCCTCCTCGACGAAAGCGCGTGTCAGCAGCCCCTTCCCGTAGTCCTGAATGATCACCCCATCGATTCGGGAAACCTGCGCACGCAGCGCATCGAGGATTGCGTCCACCGTCCCGGCACCAATCGGCTGCTCCAGCTCGCGGTCGTAGCGCACGACCTGTTGAGCGCGCGCGATCACGCGGGTCTTGAGCGTCGTGGGTCGGCTGGGGTCGGTCACGAGGCCCGTTGCATCGATCTTCCAGTTCG
>DAOVBF010000157.1 GCA_030673955.1 Deltaproteobacteria bacterium | reverse complement strand
GCCGCGGCCCAGGAGACGTTCGGCGGTGTCGACGTGCTGGTGAATAACGCCGGTCTCATCAAGGCTGGCCTCGTCGCCTCCTACGAGGAGCGTGACTGGGATCGTCTCTTCGGGGTGAACGTAAAGGGGGTCTTCCTCACCTCCCGCGCCGCCATCCCGGTGCTCATGGAGCGGGGTGGCGGAGTGATCATCAACATCGCCTCCATCGCGGGAAAGCGCGGCTACCCGGGCCTCTCGGCTTACTGCGCGTCCAAGTCCGCTGTGATCGGCTTGACCCAGGCCATGGCGCAGGAGCTGGCGAGCTCCCAGATTCGCGTGAACGCCATCTGTCCGGGTCTGCTGGCGACATCGATGTGGATCGATCACCTCTCGCTGGGCGTCGGACCCGCCTTGGGCAAGCAACCCGGGCGCGAAGCCTTCGAGGCCTTCGTCGAGCAAAACACACCGCTCGGCCGTGAGCAGACCCCTGCAGACATCGCGCAGGCGGCGCTTTATCTGGCACGGGCGGAGAACGTGACAGGCATCGCGCTTAACGTCGCCGGCGGGACGGAGATGAACTGACCCCGGCTTGCTTCCCCACGCCGGCCCATTAGAATCCCGTTCGATGGGATCCGGGCCGCACGCCTCTGGCGAGCTCATCCGAAGCCTCGCAGGCCCCGCAGGGCACGCGCGGACGCTGTTGCAGGTAACCCACCGCTGGGGAACCCCTGTCCGGCGCACGGCCCGTCTAGCGGCGCTCGTGGGTGTCGCCGCTCTTTTGCTCGTCTCGTGCCGGTCACAGCCCGACTCGCCCGAGATGCAGGTGCGCTCGCTTCTTGAGCGGGCAGAGCTGGCTGCCGAGAAGAGGGATGCCGGAGCGCTGAAGCGACTTGTGTCGGAGACCTATGCCGACGCCCGTGGGCAGGACAAGGACGCCATCGTCCGTCTACTCAACTTCTATTTCTTCCGTCACAAGTCCATCCATCTCCTCACTCGGGTCCAGACACTCGAATTTCCCGAGCCAGCGCTGGCGGAGGTCACCGTCTTCGTTGCCATGGCGGGGCGGCCGATACCCGCTGCAGCAGAGCTTTCCCGATTGCGTGCCGATCTCTACCGCTTCGACTTCGTGCTCGCGAGCGAAAGCCCGGAGGACTGGCAGGTCGTCCGAGCCGAGTGGCGGCGTGCGAAGATGGACGACTTCCTCTGAGCGCGGGGCCGCTGCAGAGATCGGAGGCATCAAAGCGCTCGAAATTGGCCCCGTGACGGACCCACCGCGTTGCGCGGATGGCGTCCAGGGGCTCGGATCGACACAGCTGTCCGCGACCCCCCGGAGATCCTGCGAGCAACTCTCAATCGCACTGCGGGGGCGGTCGATGCGACGAGAGGCGAAGCCATCCGGAAGGGCGAGCGGTGAGCGTCAAGTTTTTCGGGCAGTTTCTTTTCGAGAACGGCGTAGTCGACCGCCGTCAGCTCAAGGACGCGGGCGACCTCATGTACTGGATCAATCGAAGGATTGGCGAGCTCGCGGCGAAGATGGGCTATATGACCCGGCAAGAGGTCGACCGCATTCATCGCGCACAGCGCAGCTCGGATATGCCATTCGGGGAGCTGGCCATCGAACTCGGCGTCCTGACGCGCGAGCAGGTGGAAGAGCTTCTCGCGGAACAGAGCACGAGACAGCTGCGCCTGGGAGAGGCTCTGATTGAGCTGGGACACCTCGAGGAGGATCGGCTGAAGCAGCTTCTCGAGCGTTTCGATGCGGACCAGGCCGCGTACAAACCGGAGAACCTCCGGATCCCCGATCAGCTCCGCGGATCGACCCTCTTTGGGCTCGTTCTGGACCAGGTGCCGCGGATCGCGATGCGGACGGCGCTTCTCCCCGTCAAGATCGGCGCATACCGAGACTGGACCGCAGGTGCGAGCTACGAGTACAAGGCGTCGATCTCGATCCGTGCCGAGGAAGTCCTCGATCTCGGGATTGCAGCGGACGAAGGTTTCATGAAAGCCGTGGCTTCGGCGACACGGGGCCCCGAAGATGAGGAACTCGATCGGGAGGCACTGGCCGATATGTTATTGGCCTTCCTCAACATCCTGGCGGGAGGCGCGAGGTCGGCCCTCGAGGATCGGGGAAAAATGGTCGAGGTCACGGCACCGAAGAGGGACGAGCTCCCGAGCGCCGGGTTCGCATTCGATTTCATCTCGATCACGGGCAAGGGCCTTCTGATCTCCGCGACGCGATAGCGGCCGTATGGGGTCCTGAAAGCGCCGCAAGCAGCGGGAAAAGAGCCGCGCTGCGACTAGGGAGTGCTCGCGGGCTCGACCGCGTCGAAAGGCATGAAGACAGTGATCGGCTCGCCCGACTCCGGTGCGAGCAAGCCCGGGAGCCCCACGCAGCGACGTTTCACACACGCCCCGCGCTCGAACACGCAGGCCGTGGTTGCAAAGGGGCAGCCGTCCTCCAGATACGTCGCACAGACACGGTGGTTGATGAGCCGGATCGCCTTTCGGACGTACCGCTCGAAGCTGCGGTTGACCCACGCGCCACAGGTGCCGAGGCACTCGGTGCTGGTGTCGACCCGGACGCACTCCGCCGAGTCCTCGCAGCGGCTGGCCCGCTCGACCTTGCGACTGATCCAGTCCGTGACCTTCCGCACCCGCTCCTCGCACATGGGGTCTTCGCAGCGATCGGGCACGCACACGGCCAGCGGGCAATCATCGCAGCCCGGGCAGCTCGAGGCACACACGCATCGGTCGCCCGGGTTGGCACAGGTGCCGTCGGGTGAGCAGTGGTACAGCGTGGGCGTTTCGGGCGGTACACAAACGGGGGGGCCGCAGACCTCCGGGCGCATGCAGGCTGGGCAGGGCGGATAGGGCGACGTACAAGCGCACGCGCGGTCGGCGCCGCACGGCGCGGTCTCGCCGTCGAACCCGCAGAGCCAGAGCTCATCGATGCACAGTGGGCTGCAACGATCCATCGTCCCGTCATGGTGCTGGCACTGCTGATTCAGGGGACAGATGTTCCCCTCGCAGCAGAAAACGGGCATGAATCCGGCGAGGCATTGCCCGTTGAGACAAGCCAGTCCGGCCTCGCAGTCACACGCGCTCTGGCACTGTGCAGGTCGACCCGCAACGCAGACCTGGGCGGCGCAGTCACGGCAGGCCGGGCAGCTCGGAACGCAGACACACTGGTAGCCATCGGGGCACTCCGCCGGGGCGGGGAGCGGCGTCGACAGGGACGGATCCAGCGGCATGGGGCCGACGCGGCAGGTCGAGATGGGCAAGGGGCAGACGGGATCCGGAGGGGCGGCAACCTCCAGTGCGCTTCCCGCGGAGGCCGCCAGGGTCAAGCCCAGTGCCATGCTCATGACAATCAGACGCGACGCGATCATTCGTAGCCCTCCCTGGCCCTATTTATTGTGTCACGTCTAGCGCAAGGCGTGACGCATCGGAGCTCCGGCTCCCCCGCACTCCGAGCCTCCCACACTGTGGCGCGCCTCGAGCGATTGTCACAGGTTTTCCGCAGTGATAGGCCCCGGAGTTGCGGCTCTCGCCGGATCCGGCAGCAAAAGCGAGTCCCGGGATCCGACGCCGGTCCTCCGCTCCGGCGGACACTTTCCCCTAGGGTGCGCCACTGTCTTCATGATACGATCAGGTGTTGGAACGGTCGCGCCTGCGGTACCCCCCCCCGGAGGGAATGATGAGGGCAGCTCTCAAGTTCGGGTTCATGCTCATGCTCGCGTTGGCGCCTGCCGCCCTTCTTCTAGCGTCCCCTGCTTCGGCCGGACCGCTCCTTTTCCACTCGGACCTGTCCGAGGATCAGGTATTTCCGCCCGTGAGCTCGCCGGTCCCCAGCTTCGGGACCCTCGACCTCACTTTGAACGAAGATGGGACGACCGGGTCGTTCGAGTTCAAGCTGGCAGTGAGTTCGATCGAAAACGCTTTGACGCTTTCGCATATCCACGCCGGTGCAGCCGGCGTCAATGGCCCCATTGAACAGTTACTGTTCGATCTCACGGGCGTGCCGATCGACATCACGGGCGACCACATCATCTTTTCCGGGGATTTTCAGAACGCAGCTCTTGGCGCGGGTCTAACAGACTGCGCAGCCGGCGGTTTTGGGACGATCTGCGACTACTACGTGAACGTCAGCACGGAACCCTTCCCCGACGGTGAGATCCGCGGACAGCTCCAGGTGGTCCCGGAGCCCTCCACGCTGCTGCTGCTACTGGCCGGAATCAGCGCCGTCTTTGCCTTTCGATCGCGCGCGAGCTGATCGAAACCCAGCATACCCGCCCCACCGGGCGCGGCGATGATGCAGGCCCTGGCCC
>DAOVBF010000240.1 GCA_030673955.1 Deltaproteobacteria bacterium | reverse complement strand
CCAGGTTTTGCGCAACCTGAGCGTGGTCCTGGCCGAGCGACTCGTGAAGACCACCTCCCGCCTCCGGTAAGACATGTCTTGCGGGTTAACGGCGCGTACAAAGTAACGCGCCGTGCGGGCAGGCCGGCTCTGCCGGCCGATAACCCGCCAGTCACGGCGCGGGCGGCCGCGCCTGCCCGCGGCCCTGGGCAGGCGTGGCTCTGCTCCGTATGCTGCCCGCACGATGAGCGAGACCCTTTCCGAGTTCGAGTCGAAAAGGCTGCTCTCGGAAGCCGGTATCCCCACCCCGGCAGAGCGCCTGGTGTTCTCGCCGGCAGAGGCGGTGCTTGCCGCCGAGGAGCTCAGCTACCCCGTCGCGCTCAAGCTCTGCGGGCGGGGGATTGCGCACAAGACGGAGCGGAACCTGGTGCGGCTGGACCTCGTCGACGCGGGCAACGTTCGACGCCAGGCGGAGGACCTGCTCGCGCAGCGCGGGCCGGACGAGGCCGGCGCCGGTGTTCTCGTCTCGTCGATGATTCACGGCCGCCGGGAGCTGATCGCCGGTCTGGTGCGGGATCCGCAGTTCGGCCCCTGTGTCATGCTCGGCCTTGGCGGCGTCTTCGCCGAGGCGCTGAGTGATGTCGCGTTCGCCGTCGCACCGCTCGGACCCTCGGACGCGGAGGACCTGATCGATGCGTTGACATACGCCCGGGTCCTGAGTCGGTTTCGCGGTGAGCCGGAGGCGGACCGCGAGAAGCTGGGACAGATCCTGCAGACGCTCGGCCAGATCGGCCTCGACCGCCCCGACATACGCTCGATCGACATCAACCCGCTCATTCTGGTGGGCAGTCGTCCGGTTGTGGCCGACGCGCTCGTCGAGGTCGAGGCTAACCCGTCTTGAGCGAGATCCTGGAGCGGCTTCGCCCTCTGTTCTACCCGGAGGGCATCATCGTCACGGGTGTCTCGGCGCATCCTGGGAAGTTCGGGTCGGCCAGCTATCACAACCTGCTTCGCTTCGGGTTCAAGGGCGAGCTGTATCCGATCAATCGCGACGGGGCCGAGGTCCTCGGCCGTCCGACCTGGCGGAAGATCTCAGATGTCCCGAGCGGCGCCGCGGACCTCGCTTTTCTATGTACACCTGCCAGCGTGAACGAGGAGCTGCTCCGCGAGTGCGCCAAGGTCGGGGTGCGCGCCGCCTTCGTGGCTTCGGGGGGTTACAGCGAAGCCGGAGACGAGGGGCGGCATCTCGAGCACAGGCTCGTGGCACTGGCAAAGGAGCTCGGCATCGTGATCGCGGGCCCCAACGGTCAGGGAATCGTATCGACACCCATCTCGATGTGCGCCCAGATCGTACCACCCTACCCGCCGTCCGGCCCGATCTCCATGGCCAGCCAGAGCGGCAATATCGGTGCGAGCTTCATGAACTACGGTGTGCTCACAGGGGTGGGCTTTTCGAAGGGCATCTCCTGCGGAAACTCCGCGCAGCTCGAGCTGGCCGATTACCTCGAGTACTTTGGAGAAGACCCCGAAACCCTCGTCAGCCTCGCGTACCTCGAGGGGATCGATGATGGCCGCCGCTTTCTGGAGGTGGCGCGTGCGCACAGCGCGCGCAAGCCCATCGTGGCGCTGGTTGGGGGCGTGACCGAGAGGGGCAAGCGTGCGGCCTCGAGCCACACGGGCGCCCTCGCATCGAACGCTCGGATCTTCGCCGGGGTCTGCCGGCAGGCCGGGATCGCGCGGGCCGAGACTGTGGAGGAGGCGTACGAGGTGGCGGCAACCTTTGCGCGGCAGCCGCTTCCGCGCGGCCCGCGAACGCTCGTGCTCACGGTCGCCGGAGGATGGGGCGTCCTGACAGCCGACGCCTGCATCCAGATCGGGCTGGACCTCATCCCGCTTTCCGAAGACCTGCGCGAACAGATTGATAAGATGGTGCCCGCGCGCTGGAGCCGCGGAAATCCGATCGATCTGGCGGGCGGAGAGACCCGAGACACGATCCCCGAGGTGCTGGAGCTGACGGCGGCTCACCCCGACGTGGATGCGATTGTCTACCTGGGCATCGGAATCCAGGCGGCCCAGGCGCACGCCATCAAGAGCGGTCCTTTCTATCCGGACCACGGGCTGGACCGCGTGGTGGAGTTCCACGAGCGGCAGGACCGGCGTTACGCGCTCGCCGCAGCAGAGGCCAGCGAGCGGCACAAGAAGCCCATCCTGGTCGCATCCGACTTGGTCCATACCGACCGTGCCTACGGCAATCCCGGCCCGGTTGGCGTGAAAGAGTCAGGACGCGTTGCCTACCCCTCGGGGCACCGCGCCGTGCGCGCTCTGGCACAGCTGGTCCGTTACTCGCGCTATCGCCAGCGCTTGGAGTCCTAACGCGGAAGGCCGCGCGAGCGTCACTCCTCCTCGTGTGGGTAGAGTGACAGCTCGATCTTGGTCATCCCGCCACCCCTCATGACATCGATATTGACCTCGACACCGCTCTTGTTGGCGAAAATGATGTAGCCGTCATCGAGGTGCTTGGCGACTTCGATCGCCCAGCCCTGCGCCGGAAGCTGCTCATCGTAAAAGGCCCCGATCTTCTCCGCGGGATCTGGGGATTCGAAGCTCGCAGTCAGGCCGTCTTCGAACGACTCGTTGTCGAAGCTGATGACCTTGGCGCCGGGGTAACGCGGGAGGTCGTCCGGGATCTCCATCGGGGCTGCAACCGGCTCGGTCCCCCCGTTCTTCGAGCGCTCGACCTGCTGCTCCCCGCCACACGAGGTCCCGAACCAGGCCGCCAGAGCGATCCCGCCGATCCAGATTCCCCAAGTCCCTGGCCTACTCATGCGCATGCCTGCCTTACTTTTGTGAGCCCGGAGCTTAGCACTTCGCGTTTGCGCTAGATCTTCAGCCGCTCCTGGCGCGCACCAGCGCCTGCGCCCAGCACTCGCGGGCCTCGGCCCGACGCTCTGCATCCCACGCGGGCGTGAAACGCTCGGCCGGCGCGATGGTGGCGCGGCAAGCCGCCAGGCTCGCGAAGACGCCGGTCGCCAGACCCGCGAGATGCGCCGCGCCCAGCGCCGTCGCTTCGGTCTCCGCGGCGCGCTGCACCTCCCGACCGCCGAGATCCGCAATCAACTGAAGCAGGATGTCGCTGCGTGCGAGCCCGCCGTCGACACGCAGGGCAACCTGCCCGAGCCCCAGGGCCTCGCACAGGTCTACACAGCGCTGG
>DAOVBF010000149.1 GCA_030673955.1 Deltaproteobacteria bacterium | reverse complement strand
TTGAGCTCGTCCAGCCCTCCTACCTCACCGAGCCCCGCCGGGGACTCGTGGAAGCTCAGTGCGTGCGTGCGGCGCAGGGCCTGCCGCTTCTCGCGCACGATCCGGGAGACAGCCTTCTCGTTGAGGCCCCCCGC
Source organism: Deltaproteobacteria bacterium (assembly GCA_030673955.1). GTDB lineage: Bacteria > Myxococcota_A > UBA9160 > SZUA-336 > SZUA-336 > SMWZ01. Next base: position 4,238 of record DAOVBF010000149.1, on the reverse strand, counting down.
AATGGCGCAGGCCTTGTGGAAGACCCGCAGGGCCTCCGCGGCCGTGAGTCCGAGGGCCGCACGTACCGCGCCCTCCAGCACCGAGGGGTTCTGACCATCGACTCTCTTCTGGAAAAGGGCCTTGAGCTCCTTCGCCCGCGGCAGCGGCAGCTCGACCCGCGCGGCCTCTCGCGTAAGCTCGATGGGGAGTTCGAGCGCCGGGCCGAGCAGCACCACGGTCTGCTGCCGTTCGGCGAAGATCGGAAGGAGATCGCGCAGGCGTCGCACCGCAACCGTCTCGCCGAGCACGCCGTGCGCGTCGAGGATGGCGAAGACGGCGGGCTCGCCGCGCGCGGAGATGGCCTTGAGTCCCTCGTCGAACGAGCCGGCCCCCTGGCCGCCGGCGCGGGTGCCCGATGCCAGCGACCAGATCAGGAGCTCTCGCTCGCAGCTCTTGGCGGTGCGCTGCAGGACCCTGAGGGCGCGCTCCTCCTCGAAGGTCTCGAGCGCGACCAGTTGCCAGCCCGACTGAATCAGCAGGGTGAGTTCTGTGAGCGTTTCCTGGCTCATTCCACGTCAGCCGTGAGGCGGGCCACCTCGCCGAAGGTCGTCACGCCCTCTGCGAGCTTGCGCAGGGCGCTCTCGCGCAATGTCTCCATACCCTCGACGCGAGCTGCACGTCCGATCTCGTTGGCGTCCTGACCGCCCTTGATCAGCCCGCGCACGCGAGCGCCGACATCGAGCATCTCGAACACGCCCGTGCGGCCGTAAAGTCCGGTGTGGCGGCAGTCCACGCAGCCCTCACCCCAGCGCACCACGAGGCGTTCGCGCTGCTCGACGGGAACCTTGAGCCCGAGCGTGTTGACCTGATCCGGGGTGAGGTAGCCGTCCACGCCGCAGTGGGGGCAGATCTGGCGCAGAAGGCGTTGCGCTAGGACGCCCCGGAGCACGCTCGAGAGCAGGAAGCGCTCCACGTGCAGGTCGACGAGGCGGGTGACGGCGCCCGCCGCATCGCGCGTGTGCACCGTCGAGAAAACCAGGTGACCGGTCAACGCGGCCTGCACCGCCATCTGAGCGGTCTCCGGGTCGCGGATCTCGCCCACCATGATGATGTCGGGGTCCTGCCGCAGGATCGACCGCAGCGCGCTTGCGAAGCTGAGCTCGATCTGCCGCTGGACCTGGACCTGGCAGAAGCGCGGATCGATCATCTCGATCGGATCCTCGACCGTGGTGATGTTGATCTCCGGACCCGCCAAATAGCGCAGCGTCGAGTACAGCGTGGTTGTCTTGCCCGAGCCCGTGGGTCCGGTGACGAGGACGAGGCCGCTCGGCGAGGTGATCCACTTCTCGTAGGCTTCGCGCTCGCTCGAGTTGAAGCCGAGTTCGCTCAAGTCGGCCATCAGAATGGTCGGATCGAAGACGCGGATCACGATCTTCTCGCCGAAGGCGGTCGAGATGCTCGAGACGCGCAGCTCGACCTCCTTCTCGCCGCGCTGTGTCTTGATCCGCCCGTCCTGGGGGCGGCGTCGCTCCGCGATGTTCATGCCTGCCAGCACTTTGATGCGGGACGTGATGGCGGCGTGAACCGCGAGGGGCACGACCTCGATGTCGTGCAGGATGCCGTCGATCCGGAAGCGAACCACCCCATCTATGGCGCGGGGCTCGAGATGGATGTCGGAGGCCCGCTGCTCGAAGGCATAGGTCAGGAGGTGATCGACAGCCGCGATGACGTGCTCGTCCGAGCTCGCCAGCTCCGCGTTTGAGCGCAGCTCGACGAGCTGAACCAGCGTGCCCCCGGGCGACCCGTCGCCGAGCTCGCTCTCCGCCTTGGTGATGCTCGTCTTGAGACCGTAGATGCGGTCGATGATGGCCAGGACGTCCCGCTTCGACGAGACCACATACGTGAGGGGCGCCTGGATCGAGCTCGTCAGCGTCTCGAGCAACATGCTGTCGAAGGGATCCGTGATCGCGACGCGCAGATGCTCGCCGTCACGCTCCAGCGGGACGACCACGTGACGCTTCACGAAGGGCCGCGAGAGCGTCTTGGTGATCAGGTTGCTGTCCAGCCGCAGCGGATCGATCTTGAGGTAGGGCAGCGAAGCGGCCTTGGCGAGCGACTCCGCGATGCAGTCCTCGTCCACCCGCTTGCGGGGCTTCGTCGGATGGGGCAGCGCGGCGGCCGCGACGATCTCGGCAGGGGACGCGTTGTAGCGCACAGCGGCCTGTGAGCGCACCGAGCCCACGCGCTCCTTGACCACACGGCTGCGCAGGGTGATGGCGCGGCCCTCGATGTCCTTGGCCTGGACGGTGCTGAGGAGCTCGTCCTTCACCAGGATTTCAAGGAGCTCGGCCAGTGTCAGGGGTGGCCGAGGTTCAGAGCCCCCGGCGACTCGTGTCCCACTCGTGTGCGGCTTGGCGCCACTCTTCCGTTCATTTTCCATGGCTGCCTCTATCGGCCGCTCGATGGGAAAACACAACACTTCTTTACCCTGAAGGGGGCCTCCGGCACCGGAGCCCGGTGTCATTAAGGGAAGGCGCCGCCATCAGGCGACGTTGCGGACAGGCTCGGCTACAACCCCGGGGCGTCGAACTGGCCGTTACCGTCCACATCGACGTAAATGGCGTTTGCGAACGCCATCGGGACGAAGCCGGGGGCAACCTCCGAGTACACCCCTCCCGGTCGGGTGTTTGGCGCCTCGGGGTCCTTCGGGAGGGACACGCCCGCCTCGAGCGTGACGAAGCTGTCGCGATCCAGATGCAGCTCGAACTCCTCCTCCAGGCGGGTGGTTTTTGCATCCTCCAGTGGAGGCAGGCTGCGGAAGACCCGGGCGACCTCTCCATTAACGAGCACGCGCACCTCCTCCAGCGGGACCCAGGGTGCGGCGGCAACGGTGATCGCGATCGCCACCCGCCCCTCCGGTGCGGAGACGTCATCGCCGATCTGGCCCCCGTTCACGCGGAAGCGGGTGAAGAGCGGGCCGGTTGTGCAGAAGACCCGTCCCTCGCGGATGGCCGTGTTGAAAGCGCTCGCGTCAAAGCCCGCCAGGCCGGGTGGAAAGTGGACATAGCTGCGCGGCAGGGCGGGTCTCTGGAGACCGTGGTTATCCGAGACCGCCGTCCCGGTGCGACGGAAGCCCTGCTTGAGGAAGGAGTAGAGGTCCTTCCGCACGCGCTGGAACTGGGCCAAGGAAGGACCGTTCATGAGCTCGATGGTGTCGAAATCGATGGCCCGCGTTCGTCCGTCCGAGCCCGGCGCCAGCAGGAGATCGTTAGGCGGGCGCGTGATGGGCTTGTCCGGGTCGTAGGCGCGGCCCTCGCGTCCCATTCTATTGAGATATCCACGCTCCCCGGCGCCTCGGTTCCTGGGATGGTTCATCTGCACGACCCCGACCCCGAACTCGTTTCGCAGGAGCGTGTAGAGGTCGGGAAGGGTCAGTTCCTGGCTCGGCGGTGCGCCGCGTCGGTGCGCCAGCGGGTCGTGGCGGAGCGGCCAGGCGTTTGTGTGGCCGATCGTCCAGGGGGCCTGCGGGTTCGGGGCGCTGCTGCTGACCTCCACGCCCGGTATCACGCGAATCCGATCCCGCACTCCCAGCGTCTTCAGAGCGGGCGCGTAGAAGGGGACGCGGTCGTGCTCCGTCGCGACGATCGTTTCCACGCCCTCCGTGACATAGGTCCGGAGCCGCATCGCATTGGATAGGTTCGTGTCGTCGCTCGCCTGTGCGTGAACGTGCAGGTCGGCACTGAGATACTCAGGGAGATCGATCACTCGGCGGGGGCGCAGCGGTGGGACGGGAGCCTCGCGGCCGAGTCCCTCGACTCGAGCCACGTCACTTGCGACGTCGTGCTCGAGCCCCCGTGTCGCGGTGAGCCGGTAGATACCCGGAGGGATGGCGACGCGGCGTGGATCGGTGTCGTTGCCGAGGAAGTAGAGCGAGTCGGTCTCTGTGGCGCTGGGGACCCGCGCACCGTCCACTCGAAAGTCGAGCAGCTCGGGTTCGAAGATCGGATCGGCGGTGTTACCCTCTCCCTTGACGATGATCCGTGCGGGCTGCCCGTCGCTGAAGCCGGGCTCGAAGCGCAGGTAGCCCGGCTCGGGCGTTAGCGTTTCCAGAGCATCGGCGAATCCGCTTTGGGGCACCTCGACCTGGCGCTTCGCGACCGACCGCTGCGGCGACTGGATCAGGAGCACGTAGTTTCCGGGCGGGAGAACGACGTGGTAGTTGCCGGCCTGTCGACCCGAGGTTTGCGTGTCCATCTTC
>DAOVBF010000241.1 GCA_030673955.1 Deltaproteobacteria bacterium | reverse complement strand
AGGGGGTGGAGGTCGAGGGACTCGGTCTCAGCCGCTAAGCTGGTGCAAGCGCCGCCTCGACTGGCGAGTTATCGGGCGGCAAAGCCGCCCTGCTCGCACGGCGCGCTACTTCGTGCGCGCCTTGCGCTGCGTGCGTGTTTTAGAGGAAGGATTCGATCACCGAACGGGCGTCGACGCGGGCGCGGATCCGCGCGCACAGAAAAAACGTACCGGCGAGCTTGCGGTGCAGGAAGATCGTCTGGGAGGGGGGCGGCCGCAGGAAGCCCCGCCGGAAGACCAGCTCGAACCCGGCCTCGCGTGCGCGCGCGGGCAGATCCGAAGCCCCGAAATCGTACTCCCCCGTCGTGCGCAGGGGCTCGCAGACCAGAAGGATGAGGTCGAGGAGCCCCTCGATGCGGTCGGGGCGCTCCTCGGGCGAGGCGAAGCCGATGTCCATGGCCGCGCTACGGAGTCCGCTCCGGTCGAGGGCGATTGCGGTACGGAAAAGCTCGGCATAGAGACCCGCGAGTTCGCGGGGAACCTCTCGCGTTGCGCCGAAATCGAGCAGCGCCACCTGGCCGGTCTCTGGCACCAGCAGGTAATTCGAGAAGTTCGGATCCGTCTGCATGAAGCCGAAATCGAAGAGCTCCCGGAACATGAGCTGTTGCAAGCAGTGGCCGACCGCGTTGCGCAGGTCCTGGGGGTGCTCGCCGCTGCGGAGGTCTTCGATGGGGCGGCCACGCGCGAGGTCCATGGCGAGGATGCGAGGGGTGGTGAGATCGTCGTGGACTCCGGGAACGACGACACGAGGCTCGTTTGCAACCAGCTCCCGGTAGCGACGCATGTGGCGGGCTTCCGCGAGGTAGTCCGCCTCCAGTCGGAGCTGATGCTTGGCCTCTGCGATGATACCCGAGACGTCGAGGTCGACCGGAAGGATCCGTGTCATGCGCAGCACGGCCGCGAGGTTGTTGATGTCGCTGTCGATGCTACGCGCGACACCCGGGTACTGGATCTTGAGGGCGAGTTCGCGGCCGTCCGCTGCAACCGAGGTGTGCACCTGCCCGATCGAGGCCGCGGCGATCGGCTCGAAGTCGAACTGCTGAAAGCGCCTCTCCCAGCCCCTTCCGTACTCTCGACCGAGGGCGCGCCGCACCTGTGAAGCGGGCATCGTGTCCGCCGCCGAACGCAGGATCGCGAGTGCATCGGCAAACTCCGCGGGAAGCAGGTCATCCCCTTCGAGCGAGAGGAGCTGTCCGAGCTTCATCGCCGCGCCCCGCATACGGGACAGCCGGCGCGAAAGCCGGCGCGCGTTCGCACCGGTCAGGAAGACGCTCTCGACTTCGGAGACCTTGCTGCCAGCAAGACGGCGCGCACCCTCGGCGACTCCGCCGAGCGCGAACTCTCCGGCCATCCATCCGATGCGCGCAATCCGCTCGAGCCGTCCCGTCGGCACGCGCGAACGGCGGCGTGGCTTGTCGGTCAATGCTGCCTCGCTCCTCTGCGCCGTCGGCGCAGGATAGCGTGGATGGCCCGCGTCCGATCTCCGTCACCGACGGCACTGAGCGCCGTCTCAGAGAGTGTTGAGAGGCTCCCCCGTGCAGGGGCGCTCAGGCGGCGGGCTGGAGCAGCTCGATTCGGGCCAGGAGCACCCGGTTTACGACCTCGGGCCACGCATAGCGCCGCGCCGTCGCCCGACCCGCGCGGCGCAGGGACTGTGCCTCGTCGGGGTTCGAGCGCAGTCTGTGGAAGAGCCGGAGGAACTCCTGTGGCTCATCTGTCTCCAGGACCAGCGCGTTCTGGCCTGGAACCGCGTAGTCCTCTCCGGAGCAGCCCGTGAACGCGATTCCGCCGGCGGCCATGGTCTCGAGCCCCACGAGCCCGAACGGCTCATGGCTGCTGTTTGCCAGGACGGCATCCGTCCCTCGGAAGAGCAGCCGGCGGCTGTCCGGGTCCACATGCGCGCGTAGGTTCACCACATCCGCGTCGCCCAGGTCTCGCAGCGCCTCGAGGATCCCGCGTACGCCTGGCTGGCTCCACGTCCGATCGACGATCCGCAGCCCGAGGCTCCGCGCTGCGGCCAGCACCTCCTCTCCGTGCGGTTCCGTTCCGCCGCGTGCGATCAAGAGCGGTCGCCCTCCCTCGCGCTTCATCTCCGCCACGATCTCAGTTGCGGCCAGCCAGCGCTTATCGGGATCCCAGCGCGCCATCTTGGTGAGCAGGGTGCGGTCTTCGAAGCCACGGCGGAGCTCCGCGAGCGCGGCGCGGTCGGGCAAGCTGAAGGCGTCGGGCGAGAGCCCGTTCGGGATCACCAGAGCGTCGACGCCCGAGGCCCGCATGCAGTGCTTCATGTAGCGGCTCACGGTTGTGATGGCTGCGGCCTCCGCAAGCCGGTCCCACGCAATGCGGTCGAAGCCGAAGGTGTTGTTCGCGTTCCAGAGCACGCTCACACGATCCCGCATCTGTGCGTAGCGGAGCAGCCAATTCAGGTGCAACACCGTGTCGACCGTCTGCCACTCCTCTGCGAGCACCGCTGCGCGCCCACCCTCCCGGAGATGAGGTAGCAACACCTCGCGCAGCAGATAGGGCGGGAGTGACGACGCGAACTCCGCCTGCTTCCCCAGCTCTCCCTCGTAGACCCCGCCGGGATGATGGCGGCTCACCCATTGGGCCCACCGATGCAGATGGAGCTTGCCTTGCTCCTCGTAGCCGGGAAGCTCGGGATCGCCGACGAACCACAGGTGGGTCTCGAAGCCGAATGCAGCCAACGCCTCGGTCAGTCCGTCGACCCGGGTGGCCAAGCCTCCCGCGCGTGAGTACGTGTCGGGGCCTTCAAAAGAGAGGACGTGGACCTGCATGAGCGGTCGCCTCCTTTTCGTTCCGTCTGCTTCTGCTTGCTTTTGCTTGAAGGCCTCAAGCCCCCCGCGAGGTTCGGGGGGGTCGCGGAGCTTAGGCCTCCCCCCGTATGCAGAATGCCAACACTTTTCGCAGGCGCAAGTGCAAAGTGCTGCAAATCGCAGCTTGGTCCAAAGTCCTATGCCCGAGAACCTCGGTCCTGGGCTGACGGGATACTTTGGGAGCGGGCGAAGTCGGCTCCGCTGAAGCGACTCACCAAGCTGCGCTGAGACACACGCCTGGGTCGCCAGGCAGGGTTTGCGGCACTGCCGCCCGCTCGGCGGCCGGGAGGGGTCGGTTCAGGCCACGCTTCG
>DAOVBF010000025.1 GCA_030673955.1 Deltaproteobacteria bacterium | reverse complement strand
CGGTCGCGGGTGTGCGTTATCTGATCGAACACGGCAAGGTGAAGCCGGAACGCGTGACCGCCACCGGCCTGGCGCACACGCAGCCCATCACGCACAACCAGACGCCGGCGGCCAAAGCGCGGAACCGACGGCTCGAGTTCGTCTTCTACCACGAAGAAGATCTGGAGCGCGACGGGAATGTGGCTCTCGAGGAGCGTCCATCAGGCCCGGACCTGCAAAGACTCCCGGGGGCCGTGCATAGGGCGGCGCGTAGCTCTGCGCAAGGCCCGTAGGCCGACTGCCGCGCGAGACCGGCGGCTCGCCCAAACCAGCGGAGCACGAACGAGCCTTTATGAGGGGACGAAGCATGCGATAGCCACGGAGGCGATTCGCCGCAACGTGCCTGAACGTGCGTTGCAAACGTTTCTCGGTCACCGCGATGTTCGATCAACGCGACGTTATGCGCGCATGTCGGAGCACGCATTGATTGCCGTGATCCAGCCGCGTGTCGGTGGCTTGTCGGTGGTCGAAAAACCGACGAAAAAAGCTGAACGAAAACAGAAACTTATGGTGGTCCCAACGGGAGTCGAACCCGTGTCTCCAGGGTGAGAACCTGGTATCCTAGGCCACTAGACGATGGGACCGAGAGCGGGCGCGCAAGTTAGTCGGCGCGTCACGGGGTGTCAACAAACGGTCCCCGCCGTCCCGGTCACGGCGGCCAGCGCCCGATTAAATCCTAGGGATGGGAACGCATAGACCCCCGAGGAAGAAGTCCCCGGGGGTCTGCGTCGTCCCAGACGAGTTGCGTTCAGGCGGTCTTCTTGCCGCGGCGGATCACGCGGCGCTTGGCCGTGTGGCGCTTGGGTGCGGCGCGCTTCACGCTCCGGCGTTTGGCGGTATGTCGCTTCGCCGGGCTTCGCTTGGCGGTGCGGCGCTTCGCGGGGCTCCGCTTGACCTTGCGGTGCTTCGCCTTGCGGCGCTTGGGCATCGTGCGCGTGATGGCGCGGCGCTTGGGCGTCGCGTTCTTCTTGGAAGCCTTGCCGAGCTTCTTCGCGGCGTCATCGATCGCCTTGAAGGTCCCCCGAACCGCCTTGTGCAGGTCCGAGTCCTTCGGGTAGTGGCTCGTCACATAGTTTGCGAGCTTCTGCCAGCTTCTCTTCTGGGAGGCTGTGAAGCACTTCTTGCTGCTGACCTTGATTGCCATTGGGGTTTATCCCCCCATCTGTTCACATAACTCATGCTTCTCGGACGGACGCCTTTGGATCGTGAGCCTTTTCTATAGAAAGAAAAGTTGGTACACGGAAAGTCGGGGTCAGAGCCCGAGGGAAGGGGGAATGGGATGCCGGACGCTGCCGCACAGCCGATCACCGGACTTCACCCGGGTGAGGTGGGAGAGAACGTCTTCCTTTGCGGGGACCCGGCTCGGGTCGAGCTCATCACCGCAGGCTGGACGCGGACCCACGAAATCTGCAGTGTCCGCGAGTACCGAGTCGTGGTCGGAGAGCGACAGGGGGTGACGCTCGCGGCGGCCTCTACCGGGATCGGCGCGTCGAGCACGGCGATCCTCATCGAGGAGCTCGTGAAGGTCGGGGCGCGCACGCTGATCCGGATCGGAAACAGTGGAGGCCTCGATCCAAACCTCGAGCTGGGGGACCTGGTCATCACCACCGGTGCCGTACGCGATGACGGCACCTCGCGCAGCTATGTCATGCCCGAGTACCCGGCCGTCGCCGACTACGAGGTGGTTGCTGCGCTGGTCGAGGCCGCCCGCGCGCAGGGCGTTCGCGCCCACACGGGCTTGACCTGGTCGCTGGACGCCTTCTACGCGCGAAACGCGATCCTGGGTCCCCAGGGGTCCATCGAGTCGATGAGCGTGAACGGCTACCGGGCCCCCGGCCTGGCGGAGCGGATCGCCGAGATGCGGGCAGGGCGCGTGCGCAACTGCGAGATGGAGAGCGGCATCCTGCTCACGCTGGCAAACCTGTTCGAACTGCGTGCGGGTTGCATCTGCGTGGTCTCCGACCGCACGCCCTGGACCGGACCCGCCGAGATCGAGATCGACAAGAACATGGACAAGTGCATCGTGGTCGCGGTCAACGCCATGCTCCGTCTCGCAAAGGGCTAAGCGTGCTCTCACTCTGGGCGTCGCGAGCCATCACACCCGATGAGGTGCTCGCGCGCGTGAGCCTCCGGGCGGAGGCGGGCCGGATCGTCGAGCTCGTCTCCGACGTGGATCCGCATCCCGATGCGGAGAAGTTCCCGGATGTCACGCTCGTGCCAGGCCTGGTCGACCTGCAGGTGAATGGCGGGGACGGTGCCGCGTACGACGCGGCCGACCCCGAGAAGCGTGCACGCGCCACGCACTTTCACCTGCGCTCCGGAACCACGAGCCTGCTGGCGACCGTCGTTAGCGCAACCTTGGATCAGCTCGAAGCGAGTCTCGCGCGGCTCGCGCCGGAGGTGGACTCCAGCGGGCCCGTGGTCGGGTTGCATCTGGAGGGACCCTTTCTGGCCGAGGCGAAGGCAGGGGCCCACGAGCGGCGGTTTCTATGCGATCCGACGCCGGAGGCGGTGGAGCGTCTGATCGCGAGCGCGCGGGGGACGCTCCGGCTCGTCACGCTGGCGCCGGAACGCCGGGGTGCGCTCGATGCGATCCGGCGCTTCGCGGAAGCCGGTGCGGTCGTTGCGGCGGGTCACTCCCTCGCCAGCAGCGGCGAGCTGCGCCGCGCCATCGAGCACGGCCTCTCGTTCATAACCCACGTTGGAAACGCGAGTGATTGGCCGAGCCGTCCCTTCGACCCCGAAGCTGGTTTCCGTCGCAGCGAGCCCGGCATGGTCGGAACGTTTCTGTTCGAGCCACGCCTTCGCGGCAGCTTGATTCTGGACGGGCTGCATCTGCATCCCGAGCTGGCACGCGCGCTGGTTGAGCTGCGTGGTGCCGAGAGCATGGCGCTGGTGAGCGATGCGACGCCTGCGGCCGGCTTGCCGCCGGGTCACTACACCTGGGGTGGCCTCGATGCGGTGATCCATCCCGGAGGCTACGCGACGGCAGGGGAGGGACTGGCCGGCAGTGTCAATCCGCTGATCCAGGGAGTTCGCACCGCAGTCGGCGGGGCGGGCCTGGCGCTTCCCGTCGCCATCCGGCTGGCCACGGCCACGCCGGCGGAGATCATCGGAGTCGCGGGGCGCAAAGGACGACTCGGCCCGGGGCACGACGCCGACCTGCTCCTGCTGGGGCCGGATCTGAGCGTACGGGCGGTGTATCGGGCCGGGGAACGCGTCAAAACGGCCCCCTCCACTTAGCCGCATCAAGTTTGCTGGAAGCCCGCCGATTCTCTGAGAGTTGAGCTTGACTCTCGGAGGAGAAGGAGCGGGATCGATGCGCAAGATCGGTGCACGTGTTCTGGCGGTACTGGCGCTTGTGGTGTGCCTCGGGGTCTCCCAGCGGGCCCTCGCGGTGAGCTACGAGGACTCCCTCGACGACTGCAGCTATCCGAAGATCTTCGACTTGTTGGTCCTGCGGCCGGTTTCGTTCACCTCCATGCTCGTCGGCACGGCGCTCTTCATTCCGATCGCGCCCTTTGCGGTCGCGACGGTCTGGGAAGATTTCGACGACGTGAGAGAGGGTCTCATCTACTCCTCGGCGCGCTTCACGTTCAAGCGTCGGCTGGGGGAGTGTTCCGGGGTGACGACAGCGTACTGACTTCTCCGTCTCGGCGGAGGAACGTCACCAGCGCGAAGACCGCGGCAACGGCCGCGATTGAGTACCACGTGATCGCGTAGTGCAGATGGTCGACGCGACTGCGCGGCGGCTCGATCCCGCCGCCGTCCCGTCAGTTGGACGGTGAGAACCTCGGCTAGCGGTAGAAGCGGACGCGGCGTGCGGGATGCGGGATATGCCGGCGGTGGAAGTGCGGTGCGGAATGCCGCAGAACTCCGACATTCGCGCGATACCATCGATCTGCGAAACGCTGGACACTCACGCCATGCGATCGACATCTGCAATACGCGTCATGCGCGTAACGCAAGCGCGGCGCGTGAGACACGTAATGCCGATGATGCGCGCGCTGACGGTTATGTCCGTCGTTCATATGAAGGCCCACGAGATGGCCCAACGCCACCACTACACGGTGTCCGTCGTGTGAATCCGAGGTGTAGGTCGCGCGGAAGCGATCCTCGGCGCGAGCCAGCGAGGGGGCGGCGAGAATGACGCCAAAGGCTAAGCAGAAGGACCAGAGCGCGAAAGAGCGTATGGTCTTCATCGGCTTTCTCCTTTTCGGATGATTACGACCACGCTTCCCTGCGCAGCCATTCGATTGGACGCCGCGGGCCGGGATTTCTTCGATGGGCCGGAAGAGGGGAGATGGCTGGCGGGCTAGGATTCGAACCTAGACTAACGGGGCCAGAACCCGCCGTCCTACCATTAGACGACCCGCCAGTGGGGATGCGGGAGTATAGGGCTCCGCGGGTGCCGTTCAATCCTGTGCGCTGGACCCGATGCGCGTCAGCGCGGCATCGATGCGGGCCAGGCTGCGCTCGCGGCCCAGGATCTCGAGCGTCTCGAAGATCCCGGGGCTCGCGGGTCCGCCCACGACGGCTACACGGACCGGCTGTGCGAGCTGACCGAGTTTGAGTTGATGGCGCTCGATGACCGCGTCGAAGGCCCCCCTTAGCGATTCCTGCGTCCACTCGGGGAGCACCGCAAACGCGTCCCGCAGCTCCCGAAGCGGCTGGGCCATCCGGGCCGTGAGGTACTTGCGCGCAGCCTTGGGCTCGAGCTCCAGCGCGTCGACGAGGTAGAAGCGAGCCAGACTGGCCATTTCCATGAAAGTTTTGCTGCGCTCGCGCAGAAGGTCGATCAGGCGCTCGAGCTGCGGCTCGACGCGGAGCGGCCCGCCCGCCTCCGCCTCGAGAAAGCGGTGCGCATGCGAAAGCAGGGTCGGCATGGGGAGCGACTTGATGTAGTGCTGGTTGAGCCAGAGCAGCTTGTCGTTGTGGACCTGTGACGGACTCCTTCCCACGCCGGCCAGCGTGAAGAGCTTGACCAGCTCCTCTTTCGTGAAGATCTCCAGGTCGCTGTGGGACCAGCCGAGGCGCGCGATGAAATTCAGCACGGCCTCCGGCGCAAAGCCGCGATCGCGATAGCTCTGGACCGACATCGATTCATGTCGTTTCGAGAGCTTCTTTCCGCCAGCTTCGACGAGTAAAGGAACGTGGGCGAACTGGGGTGGCTCGAAGCCCAGGGCCCGGTAGAGCAGGAGCTGCCGCGGCGTGCTGGTCATGTGCTCGCGGCCGCGAATCACGTGGGTGATGCCCATGTCGTGGTCGTCAACGACCACCGCGAGATGGTAGACGGGTGTGCCATCGCTGCGCAGCATGATGAAGTCATCGAGCTGTGAAATGTCCTCACCACTGGGCCCCGCGTTCAGATCATTCCAGCGCGTGAGACCATCCTCGGGAGTTCGTAGACGCACGCAGAACGGACGTCCGGGCTCGGGACCGATCTCCTTGTTGCGACAGGTCCCGTTGTAGCCCGGCTGGCGCCGCGCCTCGCGGGCGGCCCGCCGAGCCGCCTCGAGCTCTTCGACTGTGCACGTGCAGCGGTACGCCGCACCCGTCGCGAGCAGACCCTCGATCGCCTCGCGATAGCGTTCGAGCCGCTCGCTCTGGCGCGGAATGTCCTCAAAACCGGGCACCGGATCGTAATCGAGGCCGAGCCAGCTCAGAGCCTCCAGCACGGCTTCCTCCGATTCGCGAGTCGAGCGTGCCTGGTCTGTATCCTCGAACCGCAGAAGAAAGGACCCGCCCTGGTGGCGGGCGAAGGCCCAGTTGAAGAGCGCCGTGCGCGCCCCGCCGATGTGCAAGGCCCCCGTCGGGCTGGGAGCGTACCTCGTAACCACCGACATCGCGCCAGACTCTAATCCAACACCTTGCTCAGCGCCTCGATCCCAGCGGGCCGCAAAGGAGTCTGCTTGACAAGCGGGGTGGTGCGGCCTATTGACAACCCGACTTCAAGTCCACAAGCCATAAGCTTTTTTGGCGGCTCCGCGCGTTTCCTATGGCGAAGACGCGGATTACGCGGGGCTGGCCCGGCTTGACAGGGTCCCATGGGCGCTCTTTCGATCCACCTGGACAGCGTGAAGGAAAGCCCCCGCCGCTTTCATCTCGTATCCGAGACGGGATGGTGGGAGGAGGCGAGGGAGGTTCTGCCCGAGCCCGAGGTGGTTTTGTGCACGCCCTTCGCGCTGAACCTGAGCGGCTATCGCTTAGGTGCGCGTCTGCTTTTCCGAGGGGAGGTGTCCGGAGCCGTGGAACTTCTCTGCGGACGCTGCGCGGAGCCGTACACACACGAGTTCCGGGAGCCGCTCGAGCTGCTGCTGGAGCCCGCTCTTGACCGCGGCGACGGCTCGAAGCCGGGCATCGAGCTGGATGCCGACGACGCCAGTCTCGGGCGCTACGCGGGCGACGAGCTGGACTTCGAGCCGGTCCTGCGGGATATCCTGGTACTGGCGTGGCCCATGCAGCCGCGCTGCGTGGAGGGCTGCCTGGGGCTTTGTCCCGTTTGTGGTACGAATCAGAACCTGGCGCCATGTAGCTGCGATGCCTCGGACCGGTCGCGACCCCTCGCGACACTCGGGCGCCTCCTCGATCAATCCAAGCGAAACCGGGGCTGACGCGCCCACCAAAGGAAGAAGAGATGGCCGTACCCAAGAAGAAGATGTCCAAGTCGAGGACCCGCATGCGCCGCTCGCACCAGGCGCTGGCGATGCCGAACCGCTCCCCGTGTCCCCAATGCGGTGCCCCCAAGGAACCGCACCGGGTCTGTCCCGAGTGCGGCCATTACCGCGGGCGGCAGATCTTCGAGGTGGAGAAGGAGGAGGAGGCGTAGGTCGGGCCCGCCCGCGCCTCCCACTCGGAGCATGCTGGCAGTCGTCTTTCCCGGGCAGGGGTCCCAAGAGGTCGGGATGGCGATGGAATTCGTGCGCCGCTTTCCCGAGGCCCGTGAGGTGTTCGAGGAAGCGGACGAGGCCGTGCAGCTGCCCCTCTCGCGCTGGGCTGCCGAGGGCCCCGAGGAGGTTCTCCGGCGCACCGAGATCGCTCAGCCCGCCATGCTGGCGGCGTCGCACGCGATCTACCGCGTTGTGGAGCCGCGGCTGGCGGCGCCGGTTGCCTACGTGGCCGGGCACAGCCTCGGTGAGTACTCGGCCCTGGTTGCGGCGGGTGCGCTGGCGCTGGGCGATGCCGTGTCTCTGGTTCGCCGTCGCGGCGCCTTGATGCAGGAGGCGGTGCCGGAGGGCCGAGGCCAGATGACGGCTGTGCTGGGCCTGCCCGGGGACGAGGTGATGCGGGTCTGCGCCGGGGTCGACGGGGTCGTGGCGGCAGCCAACTTCAACTCGCCGACGCAGACGGTGGTGGCGGGGGAGAGCAAGGCGGTCAGTGCAGCCTGCGCGGCGCTGGCAGCCGCCGGGGCCACCAAGCTCGTCCAGCTCCCGGTCTCCGCCCCCTTCCATTGCGAGCTGATGAGACCCGCGATGGAGAAGCTCACGCCTGCGCTTTCCGAGACCTGTTTCTGGAACGCGCGGATTCCCGTCATCTCGAATGTGACAGCCGAGCCCTATTCCGATGCCGAGGACGCGCGCGCGCTGCTCCGGGAGCAGGTGTGCGCCCCGGTGCGCTGGGTCGACTGTGTGCGCACGCTGGTGCGAGTCGGGGTTCGGGTCCAGCTCGAGGTGGGGCCGGGCCGGGTGCTCTCGGCCCTCGCGCGGAAGATCGATCGGAGCCTCATTTGCGCAAACGTCGAAGCGCCGGAGGACATGGAGCGCGTCCTGGCATGCATCGGGGAGGCCCTGGGATGAGCGGTGGCCCGGGCATCCTGGCGGAGCGGGTGGCGCTCGTGACGGGGGGATCGCGTGGCATCGGCCGGGCGATCGCGATCGAGCTCGCGCGCTCCGGGGCCCGAGTGGTCTTCACGTACCGCTCGAACCCGGAGGGTGCGGAGGCCACGAAAAAGCGCATCGAGGAGCTCGGCGGCAACGCCTCGGCCATTCCCTGCGACGTGGTGGACCTGACTGCCGTCGAGGGGCTGGTCTCGAAAATCCTGCAGGACCACAGCCGGCTGGACATCGTGGTCAACAACGCGGGGATCACCCGCGATCAGCTGATCGTGCGCATGAAGCCGGAGGACTTCGACGCGGTCGTCGCCACGAACCTGCGCGGGACCTGGAACGTATGCCGCGCCACGGCGCGTCCGATGCTCAAGGCGCGCTCCGGCCGCATCATCAACCTCTCCTCCATCGTGGCGGAGACGGGAAACACGGGTCAGACCAACTACGCGGCGACCAAGGGCGGAGTCGAGGCGCTGACACGCTCGCTCGCCCGTGAGCTCGGGAGTCGCGGGATCACCGTGAACGCGGTGGCCCCGGGCTTCATCGAGACGGAAATGACCCGGGACCTTCCCTCGGATTTCGTCCAGGGCCTGCAGGCACAGATCCCGCTGGGGCGCATGGGCTCTGTCGAGGATGTCGCGCAAGCGGTACGTTTTCTGGCCTCTGATGATGCCGCCTACATCACGGGGCAAGTCCTCCGGGTGAGCGGCGGGCTGGACTAGGGGAGAGGCGCATGGCAGTCGAGGACAGGATCCGAGAAATCATCGTTGATCAGCTCGGGGTTCCGTCCGAGGAGGTGGTGCCCGAGGCCTCCTTCATCGATGACCTGGGGGCGGATTCCCTCGACATCGTAGAGCTCGTGATGGCGATCGAGGAGGCCTTCAATCTCGAGATCCCCGACGATGACGCCGAGAAGATCCAGACCATCCAGGACGCGATTAGCTACGTCGACGGGCGCATAGCCAAGGACTGAACGGAGAGCGTGGGACCCAGCCTCGCGCCGGTGAGGATCGAGGCCCGGCTCGTGGTATCTTCCAGCCAGGCCATGGCTGGACAGGAGGTCCCGTGAGCCTACGAAGTGTCGATCCGGAGATCGCGAAGGCAATCCTGTGTGAGATCGAGCGCCAGCAGACCGGCCTCGAGCTGATTGCCAGCGAGAACTTCGCCTCGCCGGCCGTGCTCGAGGTCATGGCCACGGCGCTCAACAACAAGTACGCCGAGGGGTACCCCGGCAAACGCTACTACGGGGGCTGCGAGTACATCGATGTGGCGGAGTCCCTCGCGATCCAGCGGGCCGAGCGCCTGTTCGGGGCGGATCATGCCAACGTGCAGCCCCACTCCGGCGCGAGCGCCAATATGGCGGCCTATTGGGCCGTGCTCGAGACGGGC
>DAOVBF010000096.1 GCA_030673955.1 Deltaproteobacteria bacterium | reverse complement strand
CATCTGAACGACAGGGGCAAACTCCGTCGCGAAGGATCGGGCCCCCCCGGACTACTTCCCGAGGACGTCGAGCCTCGCCATCGCGCGCGCCAGCGCAGCATTCAAGCGGGCGTGCTCTTCTAGAGAAACACTGGCCTGCTGAAGGGCCTGCTCGGCCCGGGCGCGGGCCGCCGTCGCGCGCTCACCGTCAATCTCCTCCACCCGCTCGGCGGTCCGGGCAAGCACGGTGACGTGCTCCCCGGTCACCTCTGCGAAGCCGGCCGAGACGGCGAGCCGCTGTGTGCGGCCACCGACGTCGTAACGGACGATGCCCGCGTCGAGCGCTGACAGAAAAGTCTCGTGCGCGGGGAGCACCCCGAACTCCCCCTCCACGCCCGGCACGACGACATGGTCGACGGCCTCGTCGCTGACCACCCGCTCCGGCGTGACGACCACAAGCTTGAAGGGCACGCGTGCTATCCCTCCGCCATGAGCCGCTTCCCCTTTTCGACGGCTTCCTCGATCTGCCCGGTCATGTAGAAGGATTGCTCCGGCAGCTCGTCGTGCTTCCCCTCCAGGATCTCCCCGAACCCGCGGATCGTTTCCTGGATGTGAACGTACTTGCCGGCCATGCCCGTGAACTGCTCTGCCACGAAGTTCGGCTGGGTCAGGAAGCGCTGGAGCTTCCGCGCACGGGACACCGTCACTCGATCCTCCTCGGAGAGCTCGTCCATCCCCAGAATCGCGATGATGTCCTGCAGGTCCTTGTACTTCTGCAAAACCTGCTGCACCCCCCGCGCGACACTGTAGTGCTCCTCCCCGACCACCTGGGGGTTCAGGATCCGACTCGTGGAGTCCAGCGAGTCGACCGCTGGATATAGACCCTGGGCCTCCAGCTGTCGGCCCAGCACGATCGTAGCGTCCAGGTGCGATAACTTGGTCGCCGGCGCCGGATCGGTCAGATCGTCGGCCGGGACGTAGATCGCCTGGACGGAGGTGATCGCGCCTTTGTGCGTGGATGTAATCCGCTCCTGGAGCTCCCCCATGTCGGTCGCGAGGGTCGGCTGGTAGCCGACGGCGGCGGGAATGCGGCCGAGCAGCGCCGACACCTCGGAGCCCGCCTGGGTGAAGCGGAAGATGTTATCGATGAAAAGCAGCACGTCGCGGCCCTCTTCGTCCCGGAAGTACTCCGCAACGGAGAGGGCGGTCAGCCCGACTCGAGCACGGGCGCCGGGGGGCTCGTTCATCTGGCCGAAGACGAGCGCGGTCTGCTTGAGCACTCCCGACTCCTTCATCTCGAGCCAGAGATCGTTGCCCTCGCGTGTCCTCTCACCCACGCCTGCGAAAACCGAGTAGCCGGCGTGTTCAGTCGCGATGTTGTGGATGAGCTCCTGGATCAGAACGGTCTTGCCGAGCCCGGCGCCGCCAAAGAACCCGACCTTTCCGCCGACGGGAAAGGGGGCGAGCAGGTCGATCACCTTGAGGCCCGTCTCGAACTGGCGGATGCTCGTGGACTGATCCATGAACGCGGGCGGCGACTTGTGGATCGGCGCGAAATGCTCGGACTCCAGCGGTCCGGCCTCGTCGATCGGCTCCCCGATGATGTTGATGATCCGGCCAAGCGTCGCCGGCCCCACCGGGACGGTGATGGGTTTGCCCGTGTTCGTTACAGGCATTCCGCGCACCAGTCCGTCGCTGGTGTCCATGGCGATACAACGCACTGCGTGCTCGCCGAGATGCAGGGCGACTTCGAGGGTGAGATTCTCGGGCTTGTCGCTGATGGCCGGGTTGTGCACCTTGACGGCGGTGTAGATCTCGGGCAGCTCATCCGGCGGGAACTCCACATCCACCACGGGTCCCATCACCTGCAGTACCTTTCCGGACATCGTCGGGCCTCCCTTCGGGCGCTAGAGCGCCTCGGCGCCGCTCACGATCTCGACCAGCTCCGCGGTGATGGCGGCCTGGCGAGCCTTGTTGTAGTCGAGCGTCAGAGTACGAATCAGCTCTTCGGTGTTGTTCGTCGCGCTTTCCATCGCGGTCATCCGTGCGCCGTGCTCGCCTGCCTGGGTCTCGAGCAGCGCACGAAAAATCGTAAACTCGACCGCACGGGTGACCAGGAGTCCGAGCAGTCGCTCGGGATCCGGCTCCATCTCGTAGCGGACCCCCTCTCCCGGCACCTCGGGGCGAACCGGAAGGAGTGTCTGCTCCGTCGGCTTCTGCGTGAGCGCGGACATGAACTCGCTGTACACGAGCACCACCTCATCGACCTGCTCCTCGCGATAACGCTCCATCAGGAACCCCGCCATCTCCCCTGCGATGTCCTGGGTGACCCTGCTGATCCCGGTCCACGAGCGGGGAATCTCCCCGTAGCCGCGCCGCCGGAAGTAATCGACGGCCTTCCGTCCCACGGGCACGATCGTCACCGCCTCCAGCTCGGGCTTGCGTCGAACGATGATCTCCTCCGCCCGCTTGATGATGTTTCCGTTGAACGCACCGCAGAGTCCGCGGTCGCTGACGAACACGACCACCTCCAGACGACGGGGCGGCTCCCGGACAGCCAGCAGAGGGTGCACTTCCTCATCGAGCCCGCTCGACACCGCTCCCAGCACCTCGCGGATCTTCCCCGCGTAGGGACGGGCCGCCACGACCGCATTGATCGCCCGATTGAGCTTCGCGGCTGAGACCATCTTCATCGCGCGGGTGATCTGCTGCGTCTTCTGGATCCCGCCGATGCGCTTGCGTATGTCGCGGAGATTCTGGGGCATGAGCCGCCCCGCTTACTCGCTGGCCCGGCTGGGCTCGAAGATTTCGGCGAAAGCATCGAGGGCCGCGTCGAGCTTGGGACGGAGCTCATCCGACAGCTCCTGCGTCGTCCGGATTTCCTCGAGGATCTGCGGGTGCTACGAGTCGAGGAACACGGTCATCTCCTGAACAAACCGCGGCACATCCCCCACCGGCAGGTTCCGCACCCAGCCTGCACGACCCTCCTGCGGCGTCGCTGCGTAGATCTGTACGATCTGTTTCTCGATCGCGAGAGGCTGGTACTGCGGCTGGCGCAAAACCATGTTGAGGCGCTCTCCGTTCGCGAGCTGCTCCTGTGTCGCCCGATCGAGATCGCTCCCGAACTGCGCGAAGGCCTCCACCTCCCGGTACTGCGCCAGGGTCACCCACAGCCCGCCCGCGACCTTACGCATCGCTTTGACCTGCGCGTTTCCGCCCACGCGCGATACGGAGATCCCTGCGTTCATGCCCGGCCGCTGTCCGGCGTTGAAGAGGTCCGTCTCCAGGTAGATCTGACCGTCCGTGATCGAGATGACGTTTGTCGGGATGTAGCCGGAAACGTCTCCCGCCTGGGTCTCGATGATGGGCAAGGCCGTGAGGCTCCCCCCGCCGTGTTCGTCGCTCATCTTGGCCGCTCGCTCGAGCAGCCGGGAGTGCAGATAAAAAACGTCTCCCGGGAAGGCCTCGCGCCCGGGAGGCCGACGCAGAAGGAGCGCGAGCTGCCGGTACGCGGCCGCCTGCTTGGAGAGATCGTCGTAGATGATGCAGGCGTGCCGACCGTTGTCGCGGAACCACTCCCCCATCGTGCAACCGGCGTACGGTGCGATGAACTGAAGCGGCGCAGGATCCGATGCGCTGGCCGCGACGACGGTCGTGTAGTCCATCGCCCCGAACTCACGGAGCTTGTCGACCACCATGGCAACGGTGGACTGCTTCTGGCCGATCGCGACGTAGATACAGTTCATATCCGTGTCGCGCTGGTTGATGATCGTGTCGATGGCGATCGCGGTCTTTCCGACCTGGCGATCCCCGATGATCAGCTCTCGCTGACCCCGTCCGATCGGGGTCATCGCATCGATTGCCTTGATCCCGGTGTGGAGAGGCTCCCGCACGGGCCTCCGCTTTACGATCCCGGGGGCCTTGATGTCGACCAGCTTGCGCTCCGTTCCCTCGATCGGGCCCTTGCCGTCCAGGGGATGGCCGAGCGCATTCACCACGCGCCCGAGGAGCGCTTCGCCGACCGGCACCTCGATGATCCGTCCCGTCCGTCGGACTACGTCGCCCTCGCGGATGTGGATGTCCTCGCCCATGATGGCGATGCCGACGTTGTCCTCCTCGAGGTTCAGCACCAGCCCGTGGATCCCGCCCGGGAGCTCGACGAGCTCGCCCGCCATGACCTGCTCGAGTCCATACACGCGGGCGATCCCGTCACCGACGGAAAGCACGGTTCCCGTTTCCGCCACGTCGATCTCGCGGTCATACTCACGGATCTGCCTTCGGATAATGTCACTGATCTCCGCTGCCTTAAGCTTCATGCCAATCCCCGTAGCAGGCTCCCCGCCAGGGAGGCGAGTTGCGTTTGCACACTTCCGTCCAGCAGCAGATCCCCGACGCGGGCGACGACCCCGCCAAGGATCCGCTCGTCAACCGTAACCGACACCCGCACCGAGGCCCCCACCCGCCGCGAGAGCGCCTCCGTCACGCGCTCCAGCTCCTCGGCGCTGAGCTCACGGGCCACGCGCACCTCGGCCACAACGCGCCCCTCCTGCTGCTCCACCATCTGTCGAAGCGCATCCAGAATCGCGGGCATGACCGGGGTGCGATTCTCCTCCACGAGAAGCGCGGCGAAAGCCCGCACCTCCGCCGAGAGTCCCAGACGCTGCGCGACCTCGGCAAGCACCCCCTGGCGCTCGGCACGGGGATGGATCGGAGCAAAGAGCACGCGCCGAAGCGCCGGATCCTCGAGGATCTGTTCTGTCAACGTCTCCACCTCCTCGAGGAGCGCGCGCGCGTCGCCTTCCTCGCACCCAATCGCGAACAGCGCACGAGCGTAGCGGCGGGCGATGGATCCTCCCCGCGTCACGACTCTGCCCCGATCTGCTCCGCATACTCGGAGACCAGGCGCCGGTCGTCCTCGGGCCGGATCTCCGCCCGAAGGAGCGCGCTCGCGAGGGAGGTCGCGAGCTCCGCGACCTCTCGGCGGAGCTCATCCCGAGCGCGGGCCACCTCTTGATCGGCAAGTGTGCGAGCCTCACGCTGGATGCGTGCAGCGCTTTCCGTCGCACGCTCGAGACGGCGCTGACGCTCCGCCTCTGCCTGCTCCGCGCTTCGGGCAATGATCTCGCCTGCCTCGTCTTCGAAGCGCGCCAGGCGTTGGCGGAGCCGCTCGATCTCGGCCTCCGCCTCGCGCAGCCGAGTCTCCGCCGCCTCGATGTCGCGGCGGATGGTATGACTCCGCTGGAGCAGGAAACTCTTGACCGGCCGGCGTGCGAGGCGGATCAAGACCAGCAGCAACACAGCAGTGTTTAGGACCTGAAGCCCGAGCACCAACCAGCCCCTACCCCCCTCGGCCTCGCCGCCGCCAGCCGCGAGGGCGGGACTCGCAGTCAGCAAGAGGACCCAGGCGATCCCGAGCACGGCGCAGCTCACAGAGCCCTCCCCAGGATCCTGGCTGCGGCCTCCCTGGAGAGGGCTTGCGCCTCCGCTCGGAGTGCTGTGCGTGCTTCGCTGATCTCCTCCGCAACCGCGCTGCGAACCGCTCCGAGCGTCTGAGCGCTCTCCGCGCGGGCCGCGTCCAGAGTGCCTCGCTCCTCGGCCTCCACCTCGTTCATGATGGCGTTCCTGCGCGCCTGTGCGTCTTCGCGAGTCCTGGCC
>DAOVBF010000142.1 GCA_030673955.1 Deltaproteobacteria bacterium | reverse complement strand
CGAGGACGCTCCGCAAGCTCGTAGGCAAAGGTGGACACCACGATCTGCCAATCCGGGGCTTTTCCTCCGGTGGTGTCGTCGATGCGACCGATGGGCTGGGCGAGGCGGATACCGGTCTCCTCGAGCGTTTCGCGCACTGCGGTGGCCTGCAGGTCCGCGTCTCGCGACTCTTGCCGACCCCCCGGAAAGGCCATCTGGCCCGACCACGGATCATGCTCCGCCTGAGCGCGCTCGATGTAGAGGAGCTCGGGGTCGCCACCGGGGGCCTCATGCAGGATCAGCGTGACGGCCGCCTGCAAGGCCGGTCCGCCCGGGATCTCCACCAGGGTTGGCTCATAGGCCGCCAGGACCTTCCGGATCTCGGCCAGGTTCAGCATCGGATCTTCTTCCTGGATGGGGCTCTCGAGCGGAGCTCCGCCCTGCCCGGCTTGCCTCCGCCAACGCCAGCCCCGTCCACCCAGGGAGAATCGTACCGACCGGACGGCTATCCTGCTGGTCCGTGGGCTACATCCTTCTCACGAACGACGATGGCCTGGACTCTCCGGCCCTGCTCCCCTTCGCGCGCGCCCTGGCCAAAGTCGCGCCGATCCGAATCGTGACGCCTGATCAGGAGCGGAGCTGGATCTCCAAGGCCATCACTCGCTGGGGCGAGATTCGCGTACGCAAGGTCACTCGGGAGGGTGTGGAGATTATCGCAGTGGCTGGCTTTCCGGCCGACTGCACGAACCTGGGGGTGCATTCCCTCTTCGATGAACCGCCCGATATGGTGGTCTCGGGCGTGAACATTGGGCTCAACTCGGGGCTCGGCTTCTTCCTGTCGAGCGGGACGGTGGGTGCGGCCATGGAGGGCTGGATTGCCGGACTCCCTGCACTGGCCTTCTCGGTCGGCGTCCCGGGGGAGGATCGCGAGTGGAAGGAGCGGATTCGGCACGGCGAGTTCGCCGAGCTATGGCCCCGTGCGGCGGAGCTCTCAGCGCAGATTGTGGAGACGGTCCGGGCGAGCGGCTATCCGCCGGGCGTGGACCTGCTCAATGTGAACTTCCCGGTTGGGGCGGATCTTCGCACCCCACGCGTGGTGACTCGGCTCGCGAACGTCGGCTACGAGCGTCTGTTCCGGCGCAAGGAGACCGGGGTCTACGTGCACGATGCCTCGGGCTCTCTGCGGGAGTCCGGCGATCTCGACGGTACGGACGTTCGCGCTCTGCGGGCGGACTGTGTGTCGATTACCCCAGTTCGTCTTGCGCACGTCGCCACGCTCGCCCCCGAGTTCCATCGCCAACTGGTGGGGGGCTCGCGGTAACGCGACCGGGAGGCCGACCCGATTTCCCAGCGCCCTCGTCGGAACCCACAGTTTCGGCTTCACACCGGTAACCACAACCTGTAGACTGACGGTACAGAGAGGTTGTTAGCGGCGTGGGCTGCGCCGCGTTTGTTGGGGGTCTCACCCATTCGACGCCGCATCGCCTTCATCAACGAGAAGGGGGGCAGTTGTAAGACGACGCTCGCCTCCAATGTGGGCGATTACCTGTCGCGGGTGAAGGGACAACGGGTTCTGCTCGTCGATCTCGACCCGCAAGGCCAGCTGGGCAAGGTGCTCGGCGTCGACGTGGGAGCGCTGCGCAAGACGGCACTCGACATGCTGCTCGACGTGGTCATGGGTGAGGACGCGCCCCCGACACTGCCCGTGGTAAAAGCGCGTCATCCGCGCTTGGATCTGATTCCGGCGAACAAGTCCCTGGCGCTCTTTCCACAAGAGGTCGCGGCGCACGGCGGCGAGGAGTACTTCTGTTTGAGGGAGGCGGTCGAGCCCTCCACCGACTACGATTTCATCCTCTTTGACGCGCCCCCTTCGTTCGGGACCATCACCTTGAACGTGCTGCTCGCGGCCACGGAGGTCCTGTTACCGGTCCCCCTCACGTACCTGGCGCTGGACGGGGCTGCCGAGCTGACCCGCACGGTGGAGATGGTTCGTAGCCGCTTCGGTCATCCGGCGCTGCAGATCTCGCTCGTTGTTCCGACCTTCGCCCGGCGTACGCGGATGGCGGCCGAAATCCTGGAGAAACTCCGTCAGCACTTCCCCAAGCAGATTGCACAGACCGTCTTGGGTTATTCCGTGCTGATCGATCAGGCGCAGAGCTGCTCGAAGACGATCTTCGAGTACGCGCCCCGCTCGGTGGCCGCGCGCTGGATGACTGCGGTTGCGGAGGAGCTGCTGGCACGAGACCCAGCGAGATTGAGCGGATGAAGACGAAACCCCCCCCGGCAACACAGACGCTCGGCAGCGATCCTTTCACTCAGGGCGACGGAACGCTGCCGTACCTGATCCGTCTGCGAGAGCACACGATTCGCGTGGTGGATGACAACGGCCAGCCGCGCCACCGCGATGCCCCCACGAGAGCCCCGAAGATCGGTCCGGACCTGGGTCCACCGGTCCCGGAGGTTCCGAGCTTAGACGAGGCCGACGAGCCCATCAGCTGGCTCGATCGGATGGCCGGCATGCTCCTCGAGCACGAGGACGAGGAGCGGATGGCGGCTGTCGTGAGCACCCTCGATGCGCGCCCCTATGATTTCCTGGGCTTTTCCCCTCGCGTTGCCCGCCAGGCGCTGAGCGTGTTCAAGCTCCTGTACCGGTACTACTTCCGCGTCGAGAGTTCCGGGCATCAGGTGGTGCCCGAGAAGGGCGGCGCCATACTCGCGGCCAATCACGGCGGGCTGCTGCCCTTTGACGCCTGCATGGCCGTGGTGGACGTGGTCCTGCACGTGAACCCGCCCCGGCTCCTACGTGCGGTGGTCGATCGTTGGGCCGGGACGCTGCCTTTCGTCAATGTGTTTTTCGCGCGGGTGGGGCAGGTCGTCGGCAGTCCCGACAACTTCCGCGAGCTCCTTCAGGACAACCAGCTCGTGCTGGTTTTCCCGGAGGGCTTGCCCGCGATTCGCAAGCGCGCCGCGGAGCGCTACGTGCTCCAGAACTTCCGCCTGGGCTTCGTCGAGGAGTCCATGCGCCACCGGGTTCCGATTATTCCCGTGGCATTCGTAGGCCCGGACGATCAAGCTCCAATCCTGTACGACATCGAGCCACTTGCCCGGCTGCTCGGACTGCCGGTGTTTCCTATCACGCCTACTTTTCCGTGGCTCGGGCCGCTGGGCCTCCTGCCCTACCCCGTGAAGTACGAGATCCGCTACGGCGAACCCTTCCGCTTCTACGAGGAATATCCACCCGAATCCGCCGAGGATCCTCATGCGGTGCGCTACATGGCCGAGCAGGTGAGGCGCCGCCTCCAGGAGATGGTCGACCAAAGGGTCCTCGCGCGGCGCAGCAAGGGGGGCTGAGCCATGCGTCGCGTCCTGGTGACGCATATCGATTCCCCCGTCGGTCGCCGACTGACGAAAGCCCTCTACCACGACCCCGAGGTCGCGCTGGTGTTCGGAACGGGGACCGGCCCCCGCCCGAGCTTCCTCGATGCGTATCGAGAGAAATGCGCGTATCAGCCCCTCGATCTGGCGAAGGCGCGGCATCTCACGAGCTTCTTCCGCTCCGAACGCTTTGCGCGCGCCCAGGTCGACTCCGTGATCCACCTGCCGTTTGTGAGGGAGCAAACAGGAGAACGCATCCCGGGGAACGTCCCGTCGCTCGTCTCGGAGACGCGGCGCCTCGTGGAGGAGTGCAAGAAGCGGCGCGGCATCGTGCGCTTCGTCTATCTCTCCTCCGCCTTCGTGTATCGGCCGGAGCCGGGTAACGTGAACGTCTTCAGTGAGGATCAGCTACTGGGCTTCGAGGCCGAGGGTGACTGCGAGGTGCGAGCCTGGATCGACGCGGATCTGATCTGCCAGGGTGAGCTGAACGATCCCCAACTCATGATGACCATTCTGCGCGCCGCGACGATCGTCACAGAAGGAGGCGATTTTCTGCAATGCCCCCCGCTTTCACATGGCGGCCCCCCGGTCGGCTTCGACCCCATGCTCTCCGTGGTAGCGGACCGAGACATCGCGCGTGCGCTCGTGCTGGCCCTGCACGGCGACCGCCCGGGGATCTACAACATCTCAGGGCGTGACGTCTTCCCCTGCTCCGAGCTTTGCCAGGAGGAGCAGCGGTTCGGGCCGCTTCGGGTGCCGCGCCTCGTCTCGGCGGCGTTCTCCCTCCTAGACCAGACGCTTGGCCGCTCGCGACGACGCCGGAGCGGCTTCCAGCGTTACGGTCTCGTTCTGAACACGCGGCTCGCGGCCGAAGTGCTGGGGTTCGAGCCCCAGTACCGGGTCGAGCTGCGCGGCCGGGGCCCCGATCTCCGCGTCGATACCGTACGCTGCCGCTAGCTGCCCCGACTGGCCGGTTATCGGCGGGCAAAGCCGCGTCCTCCCCGGGTATCGGCCGGCAAAGCCGGCCTGCCGGGGCGGCGCGTGGCTTCGCACGCGCCTTGGCTGGCACGGCGCGTGACTTTCGTACGCGCCTTGGGTGCGGAAGAGTCTCCC
>DAOVBF010000036.1 GCA_030673955.1 Deltaproteobacteria bacterium | reverse complement strand
CTCGCCGCGTATCGAATCTCACCCTCAGCAGCGACAACGGGTGTGATCAAGAGATCCTCAGGGCGGGTATCCATGGTCGCCTGAAAGATGAATACGGGGCGGCTCAGCTGACAGGCGGCGGCGTAGGCGAGAGTCGTCTTGCCAACGCCGGGCTTACCGAGGAGCCGCGGATGCATAGGACGATCCTCGGGAGCCAACACGTGCCACGCCGCAAGCAGTGCGCGCAGAACGTCCTCTCGCCCGACCCAAGAGACAGGCATCTCGTCCGGGTGGGCGAGGTGGAGTCGTACCCCCTCGACCTCGACCGTCTGGCTCATAGCCAAGGACGGTAGCGTTACCGCTCTTGCAGCGCTCGATCCAGCGTCGCTCCGATCCGGAACAGATCGAGCGGCCGCGTGCGGTCGAGAACGTCGTGGATCGCCCTTCCCTGCACGCGGGCGAGCTCGCGAAGCCCTGCCTCGATCCCGCGCACGGCCTTGTCGAGCGCCTTGGGAATCGACTCCGGGTCCGAGAGCGGTAGCGTGTCGGCCACGGCGATGGCGTTGGCCACCCCGAGGACGTAGCCAAGCACGTCAGCGGCGCGGTTCGGAGAGAGTCTTGCAAGTGCCTCGCCCAGCAAGGTCGACTGCAAGCGTTTCGGAAGCTCGACCGATGGAACCAGAGCTGCGCTGGGTCCGGCCTGCTCCCAGACTTGGGCTTCCTTTGCCCGCAGGGGCCGATAGACCCGCATGGCCTGCTCGCGGTCCGGAAACCCGAGATCGTTCAGGCGGGCGTTGCGCCAGCGCAGCGCGTACTGCTCGCACTCGGCCGGGCTTTCGAAGAGAAGTCCGTAGACAAGCTGCCAGAAGAGACCCTGTGCACCCGAGAAGGCCGCCAACGCGAGCTCTCGGACGCGGGCGAACTCGGCATCCTCGCGGGGCCCGAAGTAAACCACGCCGTCGACCGTGAACCAGCCGTCGGGAGGCTCGTCCTCCTTGCCCACCACGGCGACCTCCGTCATTGCGCATAGCGCGAGGACCCAGACCTCCAGATCCACCTCTCGGAGCGCGCGCAGCAGGACCTCGCGGCCCGCTTCGATCAAGGCGTCGATCCACTCCCGCACACGCTGCGGATCCAGCTCGTGGAGCTTCCAGCAGTCGAGATCGAAGCAGGCGCGCAGCTGTGCGTCGGTGGCAAGCTCGAGCAGCCAGGCGGCCTCTGACATGCCGCTGGCCCGGATGCCGATACAAACCTCTGCCTCGGGCAGGAGCGGCACCACCTTCTCGGGATGATCCAGCAGCATGAGAAACTCACCGCGCACCTCGGGCCGCAGCTCGCGGCAGGCTTGCGCCTGCGCCTCCGGTCCAAAGGAACGCAGACTCTTGCGCGCCGCCTCACGGTCTGTACGCGCCAGGCGCAAGAAGCGCGGCCCGGAGAGAGACGAGGGAGAAACGGGCCGATCGATTTCAGACACGGTCAGGAATGGCCTCGCGAATGGCGTCGATCGATTGATCCACCAGATGGACGCGCAGCGCCTCCCGCACCTCTTCGGGAACCTCCTCGAGATCCTTCTCGTTCCGGGTCGGTAGGATGATCTCGCGGATCCCGGCGCGATGTGCGGCAAGCACCTTCTGCTTGATACCGCCGACCGGCAGGACCTGTCCGCGCAAGGTGATCTCCCCCGTCATCGCGAGATCACCGCACACGGGCCGGTCCATGAGCAGGCTGGCCAGGGCCACGAGCATCGTGACGCCGGCCGATGGGCCATCCTTCTTCAGGGCGCCGGACGGAACATGGATGTGAATCTGGTTCTTCTCGAACAGGGCGGGATCGATGCCCATGGACTCCGCATTGGCCTGCAAATAGGAAAGGGCCGTCTCCGCAGACTCGCGCATCACGTCACCGAGCTGTCCCGTCAGGCGAAGTCCCGGCTTACCCTCCATCAGGGCGGCTTCGACAAATACGATGTCGCCCCCCACGGGCGTCCACACCAAGGCTGTGGAGACACCGGGCCGCTCGATGCGCTCCGCCACCTCGCGCGTGAAGGACGGCGGTCCGAGCAGCGTCGGCAGATCGTCCGCCTCGATCTTCGGCTGGGCCGCGCCCTCGGCGGCACTGAGTGCGGACTTGCGTATGAGCGCGGCGATTTCCCGCTCCAGATTTCGCACGCCCGCCTCCCGCGTGTACTCCTCGACGATGCGCAGCAAGGCTTCGTCCGAGATGGAGACCGCAGCGGGCTCGAGGCCATGCTCCTCGAGCTGTCGCGGCACCAGGAACGTGGTTGCAATCTGCAGCTTCTCGCGGGCCGTATAGCCCGGAAGCTCGATCAGCTCCATGCGGTCCAGGAGCGGGGGCGGAATCGTGTCGGTGCGGTTGGCCGTGGCAATGAAGAGCACCCGCGAGAGGTCGAAGGACAGCTCCAGGTAGTGATCGCTGAAGCTCGAGTTCTGTTCGGGATCCAGCACCTCCAGAAGTGCGGACGACGGGTCGCCTCGGTAGTCCATCCCCACCTTGTCGATCTCGTCGATCATAAAGACGGGATTGCGCGAGCCCGCCCGCCTCAGGCTCTGGATGATCCGCCCTGGCAGCGCACCGACGTAGGTACGGCGATGACCTCGAATCTCGGCCTCGTCCCGCACGCCTCCCAGCGATGTGCGCACGAACTCGCGACCCATGGCCCGCGCGATGGACTTGCCGAGCGATGTCTTGCCCACACCCGGAGGCCCCAGGAAGCAGAGGATGGGACCCTTGGGGTCCTCCACCAGGCGCCGGACCGCCAGGTATTCGAGAATCCGCTCCTTGACGCGGTCGAGGTCGTAGTGGTCCTCGTCCAGAATGGTCCGGGCGTGCTTGATGTCGAGGTTATCGTCGCTCTCGGTCTCCCAGGGCAGATCGAGGATCCACTCCACGTAGGTTCGGATCACGGAGCGCTCTGGGGAGTGGGCGGGCAGCGCGACCATGCGGCTGACCTCCCGCTCCGCCACCTCGCTCACCGAGTCAGGCAGCGCGGCCCGCTCGACCCGCTCATGCAGCTCGTCCCCCTCCGCGGCCTGGTCGTCCGACTCGCCCAGCTCCTCGCGGATCTTGCGCAGCTGCTCGCGCAGCAGGGTCTTGCGCTCTCCCTCATCGATCTCGCCTGCCGCGCGCTCGGCAAAGCTCTTGGAGACCTGTGCCACGCGAATCTCGCGTATCAGGTGCCGAATCAGAACACGCAGCCGCGCCAGCACATCGGGCTGTGCGAGCAGCGCCACCTTCTCTTCCAGTGAGAGATTCGCGCCGAAGCCAACCAGATCCGCGAGTCGCGCGGGATCCTCGATCCGGTCCAGCATTTCCTGGAGCTCGTCCGGGAGGTCGTCCCGCAGAGCCACCAGCTCCTTGGCCAGGCGCTGCACGGTTCGGCGGGCTGCCTCGGCTTCCGCCGTACCTTCGAGGCGATCCTGCAGAACCTCGAACTGGACCATCATCATCCCCTCGCTCTCCACGAGCCGGAGCAGCCGGAACCGCGCGAGACCGACGACGGCAACCGAGATACCAACCCCCGTGTCGAGCAGTTGCACGACCTTGGTGATGGTCCCGACCTCGTGCAGGTCGCTCTGCTGCGGGTGCTCCACGTCCGGGCTGTGCTGGGTCAGCACCGCGAGGAAGCCGTTCCCCTTGGCAGCGGCGCGCACGGCCGCCAGGGAGGGGGCACGGCCCACGTTCATCGGCCGCGTGGTGCCGGGGAAGACAACCGTGTTCCGGATCGGCAGGAGCGGAAGCTCAGCCGGTACGCGGACGGTCTCGCCGCCGAACTCGATCGTGAACTCAGGGACTTCGGTCACGTCAGTGCTCAAGCCTAAACCCCGGGCCCGCCCGGTCAACCCCAGTGGTCCGCCGCCACGCGGAGCAGACCCGGGCATGAAAAAGGGCCGCCGTCCAGCGGACGGCGACCCATCCCCGCAGACCCTTCGGGCGCGGGATCAGTACTTGAGATCGTCGAGGTTGAGCGTCTTGACGCCGCCGATCTTCTTGATGTCCTTCACGAGCGTCTGAGCGATGTCCCATCCCGGAAGCTTGCCCTTGGCGACTACATTCCCCTCCGAAACCTCGATCTTGAGCTTGCCCTTGGCCTTGGCCCGCGCGAGGTCCTCGTCCTCCTCAATCGCCTTGTCGATCTTCGCTGTGATGATGTCGTCCCCCGCGGAGGCCACCTCCGGCTCGCGCACGCGAATGCGGTTACGGATGTCCTTGATGCCCTTGACCTTCTCCGCGAGCTCGTCCGCCTTCTTGAGATTCTCATCGGTGGCCACGTAGCCGGTCATCATCAGGGTGCCGCGCATGGCACGCAGCGTGACCTCTATCATCCCGGGTTCTTTGTAGAAAATCTTCTCCGCCTTGAGCGTGCGCTTGCCGTCGGCGGTGGACTGAGCAACCGCGCCCGAGGCCCAGCTCAGGGCCAACACCGCAAGACCCAACGAAATCACATAACGAAAAGGCCGGTTCATGATGACTCCCTCCGATTTCTACGCCCTGGGTGGTTTCGCCCCCAAGGATCAATACGAGTCGTAGCCTATCGGACCCCGCCTCCCGGGGTCAACCTCCTAGCACCACCCCCAGAGAACGGCTCCCAAAACCTAAAGACCCTGTCAATACTTGGAATATTCGACCAGCAGATCCATGCGCCGGCTCCAGGCGCCGTCCCAGCGTTCGAGGAGATAGCGACCCGGGCTCGAGCCCCGGTCCAGAATCTCGTACAGCGGATCCAGAAAGAGGCGCTCGTCCTCCCCCTTCCGGTTCCGCTCGTCCAGGCTCTTCAGGCCTCGCGCGGCGAGATCGACGAGGTCCTTGGCCAGCGCGAGGATCGGTCCCTCCCGCGTCTGCGCCTTGAGGGCCGTCCGCGCCACCTCCGCGTGGAGACGATCCACGTCTTCGAAACGCCAGTGACGCAGCCGCTCCCAGGCTTCAGCCAGCGTCGGCTCGTCGTAGAGGAGCCCTTTCCAAAACGCGGGCAGCGCGCACACGAGCCCCGGGGGGACCGCATCCGAGCTGCGAGTCTCGATCACTCGCTTGAGCCGCACCTCTGGAAAGAGCGTGGTCAAGTGCAGAGCCCAGTCGGCGAGTATCGCTTTGAAGCCGTCGTGCCCGCGCGCCAGATAGGCACGAAAGCTCCGCCCCTGCATGGGAACGTGGCGATCCTCCCGTTGGATGAAGAGCATGGGGACATCGAGCGCCCACTGGACGTAGCGCCGGTAGGCGTTGCCTTCGTCCCAGCTCTCCTCGAAGACAAAAGGCAGCAGGCCACAGCGGTCGGGGTCGGTGTGCCGCCAGACCCAGGCCCGATGCGACTCGAATCCGTTCGGCTCGCCCCCCGAGACGCTGGAGTTAGCGTAAAGGGCGGTGAGCACCGGCGACGCCGCGAGAGCGACTCGCAGCTTCCGCGCCAGATCAGCCTCGGAGCCGTAGTCGAGATTGGTTTGCACGGAGCCCGTGGAGTGCATCATCTCGAGAGCCATGGGGCCGCGCTGTCCCAGGTACTCTCGCATGATGGTGTAGCGCTGGCGCGGCATGCGGGGGATCTCCTCGACGCGCGCCAGCGGGTGGATGCCCAGGCCCAGCCACACCATTCCGAAGCGCTCCGAGCAGTGCTTCATCAGGGCCAGATGGTCTTGGAACTCCCGGCACGTCTCGTGCAACGTGAGGAGGGGCGCACCCGAGAGCTCGAGCTGCCCCCCCGGCTCGAGCGTGATCCACGTACCCTCTCGCTCCAGCCCCACGAGCCGCCCCCCGTCGAGCAAGGGGCTGAAGCCATGCCCACGCACGAGCTCCGCGAGGAGTGCCGCAATGCCATGCTCGCCCTCGTAAGGGAGAGGCTGGAGCGATTCGCGATAAAGGCCGACCTTTTCGTGCTCCGTTCCGATCCGCCAATCGGCCCTGGCGGTCTCCCCCGAGCGAAAGAACTCGACGAGCTCGGCCTCGTCTTCGACCGTGCGTGCCAGTGCGGGATCTTCGCGTGTAAGCGTCATTCTCTCTCGCCGCGATACAACGCCGGGTGCAGCCAGCGCACGAACGCGCACATCACCGCCTGCGCGCCGTAATCCACTCGCGTGAGCACACCACCTGTGAGGCGGCCGATGTTTCCGGCCCCGGGTCCGGGATCCGTCCAGCCCGGCGGTGCCTCGAAGATCTCATCGAACGACGTTCCCACCGGTATGCGCGCAGGGCCCGTGGCCGACTCGACGCACGCGGAGGGATACTCGAAGCCGGCCGAGAGGCCGACCGATTCCTGCTTGCCATCGAAGAACACACAGCACCCCACATTCAGGTACCGAGCGGACGTTCCCTCGAGCGAAACCAACCCATCTTCGATGCCCACACCCAGGTCGCAGTTTCCGGCGGCGATGCTCTGGCGGGCGCGCTCACGAGCTCCCGAGAGGATCTCGCCGAAACCGAGCGGCTGATCGGGGACGCTGCTGCGAACTTCCAGGGGCTCCACCTGGACACTTGCAAAAAACGGCGCGAGGCCCCGGCGCACCGCCTCCAATTTCGCCGCGTTAAGGCTGCCCACCCGAACCTTCAGCGTCCGCTTCATCACTCGGACGCCACGCGAATCAGGTGAACCAGCAGGTCCTCGAGCGCCCGCTCGACCTGCTCCCCGCGCAGGGGATGGTCGGAGCAAGGCTTCTCGGGCTTTCCCCGGCGGAACGGACCCACCAGCGTCACGGTCTTCTTGGCCTTGACCACGCACACGATCTCCCAGCGACCCCGCGCCACGCGGAACTGGATGCAATCGACGTGCTTCTCGTCGGGCTCCACGGACCCGACCTCGAGCTGCGTCAGGTACTCTGCGTCCGCCGCCCGAGCCGCGCGCTTAAACACTTCGAGCATAGCGTGCGCCAGGTCGCGGAGATGCTCCGCCGCTTCACGCACCTCCGCGAGCTCAGCAGCCAGACCAGGGTGCTGTGCGGCGAGCTCGCGAGCGAGCTCCTCGAAGCGCTCCGTTTCCACGCTCCAAGTGTAGAGCATTTGCGCTGCTATACTGCGCGCGCGATGAACGACACCAGATCTCTGCTCGGGATCGCGCTGGGGGGTGTCCTCTTCGTCGCGCTGCTCCTCGCCGAACGAACGGCGCTCGCCTACACGGCTTTTCTGGCCGCCTTCTTGCTCTTCTGCCTGACGACCCGACTGTCGCTCAACTGGCAAATCCTGCTGGGAGGCACACTCGGTGTCGTCTTCGGCCTGTTTCCGGAGAGCCAAGTCGCCTCCGTGCAGGTCGTGGGGAAGCTCTTCATCGCCATGCTCAAGATGCTGATCGCCCCCATGATCCTGCTCGCCATCGCACATGCCATCGGCCAGATGACGGCCGCGCGGGACCTCGGACGTTTGGGCGCTCGCACGGTGTTGCTCTACATGGTCACCATGGCGTTCGCCGTCGCCACCGGGCTGGTGCTCGTGAACCTCTTCCAACCCGGCGCGAACAGCGAACTGCGTGAAACCCAGTTCTTCCAGGAGGCCGCTTCAGCCGAGGCACCCGCGCTGGCGCACGACCTCTCGCTTCAGGAATTCCTGCTCCAGACGGTCTACCAGGTGCTCGCGAACCCCTTCGACTCGCTGGCCCAGGGACGGATTCTGCCGATCGTCGTGTTCGCGGTTCTTCTGGGCGTCGCGCTTCTGCAGATCGGACCCAGTGCGCGCAACGTCGTCGACCTGCTCGGCGCCGGCTACAAAGCGGTGATGCGAATCATCGCTTGGTTCATCCGCCTGGCGCCCGTGGGGATTTTCGCGCTGATCGGCCACCTGGTGGCGACCGTGCCATTCGAGAATCTGGTGAAGTACCTGGGCGAGTTCGTGTTCGTGGTCATCCTGGGCATACTCATACACGCCTTCCTGACGCTCCCTCTGGTGGCCCGTGTACTGACGGGTGTCGGACCCGGGGAGCTCTTCCGCGGGATTCGAGAAGCCCTGGTGGTCGCCTTCTCGACCAGCTCGAGCGCCGCAACCCTGCCCGTGACGACCCGCTGCATCGAGGAGAACCTCGACGTTCCGCCCCGCGTATCGAGCTTCGTGCTTCCGCTCGGCGCCACGGTAAACATGGATGGCACAGCACTTTACGAGGCCGTCGCGGCGCTTTTCGTCGCCGCCCTCTACGGGATCGACCTGGGGATCGGCGCCCAGCTCGTCATCTTTTTCGTCGCCATGGTCACCGCGATCGGTGCGCCCGGGATCCCATCGGCGGGCATGGTGACGATGGTGGTGGTGCTCGAGTCCGTGGGGCTGCCCGTCGAGGCGATCGGGATCCTCATCACGATTGACCGCTTCCTCGACACCTTCCGCACCATGGCCAACGTGGAGGGCGACGCCGTCGTCTCGCTCTGCATCGCGCGAAGATGGTCGTAACTAGTGGGTCCCGGGCGCGGGCGGCCGCGCCCACCCACACTCCGCTCGGCTTCGCCTCACTGCGCGCGGCGCTAACGCGCCGCTTGCGGTAGCGGGTCCCGGGCCAGAGCGGCCGGGCCCACCCGCACTACATCGCGGCTTCGAGGACGAGGGGCGGGGAGGCTTCGCGCA
>DAOVBF010000109.1 GCA_030673955.1 Deltaproteobacteria bacterium | reverse complement strand
TCTGGTGGCGACGGCCGTGGGTCTATTCGCTGCCATCCCCGCAGTCATCGCGTACAATTACTCCAACGCGCGTCTGGTCCACTTGCTCGAGCGCCTGGAGGCATTCCGCGTGGAGTTCGACGAGTTGCTGCGCCGCAAGGGTGGGGGGTTGGCATGAGGGCGGAGAAGCGACGGCCCGGACGGCGTGCGATGGCGGAGATCAACGTCACGCCCTTTGTGGACGTGATGCTGGTCTTGCTGGTGATCTTCATGGTCACGGCCCCGCTCATCCAGCAGGGCATCGACGTTCAGCTCCCCAAGACGCAGTCCGAAGGGCTCAAGCAGGACGTGGAGCCGCTCGTGATCACCGTGAAGCGGGACGGGACGCTCTACGTCCAACGCGCCAAGGTGCCGATGAAGGAGCTCCAGGCGAAGTTGGAGAAAATCTTTGCCGCCCGCGCGAACCACGAGGCGTTCCTGCGGGCCGACGAGAAGGTCGCGTACGGCACGGTTGCCCGGACACTCGCGGCGCTGCGGCGAGCCGGGGCCAAACGGATCGGCATGGTGACCGAACCCGAGGCGTGAGTACCCGCTACCTACCACCCGGAACACTGATCGAGGACGCTGCTTTCCGCCGCTGGCTGGGGTGGAGCGCGGGCGCGCATCTGCTGGCGGCGATGCTCTGGCTCGTTGCCCCCATCTCGCGGCAAGCGTTCATCCCTGCGCCGCCCGTCTTTGTCGAGTTGGTTGCGTCACCCGGGCGACCGGCGGCGCGGCCGGCGCCCCGGCGCCAGATCGTCGACGAGCCGGTCGTGATTCCCAAGCAGCCCAAACCCGAGCCCGCGCCCAAGCCCAAGGCCGAGCCCAAGCCCAAGGCGGAGCCCAAGCCGAAGGCGGAGCCCAAGCCGAAGGTCCCTCCGCCCTCAGCGGAGGAGCTGCTCGCCCGGCTACGCAAGAAGGTGGATGCGCGTACGCCGGCCGCTGCGAACACCGCCGAGGCGGCGTCCGAGACGGGCAGGGGCT
This sequence comes from Deltaproteobacteria bacterium, assembly GCA_030673955.1. Classification (GTDB taxonomy): domain Bacteria; phylum Myxococcota_A; class UBA9160; order SZUA-336; family SZUA-336; genus SMWZ01. Next base: position 4,456 of record DAOVBF010000109.1, on the reverse strand, counting down.
CCCCACGCGGCCGCTTGGATCCGGAGATGGCGGCGTACCAGCGCAAGCTCAAGGCGCTGCTCTACGCGAACTGGGCCGGGGCACGCGCCTTCCGTGGCCAGGACGGCCTTGTGGCAAACTTCAAAGTGACGCTCGACCCCAGTGGCGCCGTGCACTCCGTCTCCCTTGTTGGCTCGTCGGGAAACCGCTACTTCGACGAGTCCGCCGAGCGAGCGATCTGGAAGACCCGGCCCTTCCCGCCACCGCCCCGTGGTGCCCTCGTCCTGACGGTGGCGTTCGATCCGCAGGAGTCGTTGTAGTGCGACGCGTTTTTTGGCTGGCCTCGCTGGTCCTGGCGCTCCAGGCGCGCGCCGAGGACCGTCTCCACGTCGACGTTCACGGCTCCGGCGGCCGGGATTACCAGGTGGCGGTGCAGCGCTTCAGCGCTGGCGAGGGGGCGCTGGAGTTCCCCGGCCCGTTCTACGAGGAGCTGACCCGGGGGCTCGCCTTCTCGAGCGTCTTCAAGGTCGTCGACCCCGAGGCCTTCCTGGAGCCGCGCGAGACGCGCGACTTCGAGGCCCGTGTGATCCCATGCGATAACTGGCGGGCCATCGGCGCCGATGCCCTGGTCCAGGGTCGTCTCGAGAGGAAGCAAGGCAGGCTGCGCGCGCGCTTTCAGGTCTGGGACGTGCTGCGCTGTCGACGTCAGGGCGACCGGCAGTACTTCGAGGATGCTCCCGAGGCGCTGCGGGCCCTGGCCCACCGTGTCGCGGACGAGATCGTCTATCGCTTCAGCGGCCGGCGTGGTGTCTCCGCGACCCAGATCGCCTTCATCTCGGATCGCACCGGGAACAAGGAGGTCTACATGATGGAGGCCGACGGGTCGAACCGCCGCCGTGTGACCGGGAACGGCTCGGTCAACCTGTTTCCCGGCTGGTCGGCCGACGGAGCAACCCTGGTCTACACGTCGCTCCGGGAGGGGCGCTTCGACCTCTTGACCCTCGCGCGCGGCCGGCGGCCGGCTGGACCGCTGCTGACGGCGCCCGACCAGAAGTATCGTGGGGTTTGGCACCCACATGATGGGACGCTCGCGCTGACCATGCATCGGGATGGGAACACCGACCTCTACACCGTGCGAAAGAGCGGCCGGAAGCTGCGTCGCCTGACGACCTCTCGCTCCATCGAGAACTCGCCCACCTGGGCACCCGACGGCAAGCAGATCGCCTTTGTCTCCGACCGCTCGGGCTCCCCTCAGCTCTATGTGAAGGACCTCAAGTCCGGGGAGGAGCGCCGCCTGACCTATCGTGGCCCCTATAACGCCAGCCCCGCCTGGTCACCGAACGGGAGCTGGATTGTCTTCAGCGCCCAGACGGGCTCCAACTTCGACCTCTACCTGATCGACCCGGAGACCGGCTATACGACGCCGCTGGTGGTGCATCCGCGCGGGGATGAGGACGCCGCCTGGTCTCCGGACGGCCGGAAGATCGTCTTCTCTTCCTCCCGGAGGGGCAGGAGGGAGCTCTACCAGATCGACCTGGACGGTCGGAATCTGCGCCGGGTCACGAGCGGGTTCGGCAACTGCACCAACCCGGCCTGGTCGCCCTGGCTCGATTGAGCGGGCGAAGCTGGGAACGGGTTTGCAGTTTCGGCGCGATCTGGCTAGAGAATCGAGGGATTTCGTAGGTTCATCGCAAGAAGGAGGAACGGGGGTGGTTAGGAAAATACTCGGATATACGTTGCTTGCCATCGCCGTCGGCTGCGCCACCGGCGGCGGCTCAGGTCCCTCGGGCGAAGGTGCTGGACGCGGTGAGTTCGGAACGGAGGGTAGAAGCGATCCCGGTCTGGAGGGTGCTCGAACCGGCTCCACGGGCGTCGAGGTGAGCTCAGCCGATTTTCGCACCGTCTACTTCGACTTCGACGAGTCCGCGCTCCGGGAGGAGGCCAAGCGGGATCTCCGCCACAACGCACAGGTTCTCCGCGAGCAGTCGAAGGTTCGTATCGAGATCCAGGGGAACTGTGACGAGCGCGGGGCGGCGGAGTACAACCTCGCCCTGGGGATGCGGCGTGCGGAGGTCGCGAAGCGCTACCTGGTCGACCTCGGTATCGATGCAAGGCGGGTCACGGCCATCAGCTTCGGCGAGGAGAACCCGGCCGTGCGCGGTCATAGCGAGGCAGCCTGGGCAAGGAACCGGCGGGACGACTTCGTCGTTCGGTGAGTGCGGTGGCGTCCCGCAGCGTGACCTGGCTGGTGGCGGGTGTTCTGGGTTCGGGCTGCGTGACCGCGCCGCAGTTCTATGCCCACGAGGCGGAGTTCGAGCGGGCGATCAAGGAGCTCAAGGCCAGCGGTGGGGCAGGCGGCCAAACGCGGCTCGCCGAGCTCGGCACCCAGGTGGATGCTCTGCATGAGGAGATCGCCCGTCTGCGTGGCGCGGTGGAGGAGACCCGGTACCTGGCCGAGCAGGCCCTGAGCGAGGCCCGGGCCGCGCGAAACGCGGCGGGTTCACCTGCGCAGCCGACGGAGGGCTCCGCCGCCGCGGCGCCGAGTGGGGGACTCACCCCCGTCAGCGTGGAGGTCCGCAGCTACGAGGAGGGGTTCGCCTTCTACCGCGCAGGCGAGTACGAGGCGGCCATTGACCGTTTTAGGGCCTTCCTTCAGAATCACGCGTCATCCGACTACGCAGACAACGCCCTATTCTGGATGGGCGAGTGCTATGCCAAGCTCGGCGACTACGAGCGAGCGGTGCTGACCTTCCAAGACGTCGTGAAGCGCTTCCCGGAAGGAAATAAGGTTCCTGACGCACTGTACCGACAAGGTATCGCGCTCCTGGAGATTGGAGAGCAGACCCAGGACGAGGAGACCTATACCGCCGCTGCCCGGCAGATCTTTGAGAGGATTGTTCGCGAGCATCCGCAGTCGGAACGTGTTGCAGAGGCTGAACGGCAGTTGGAGGCGCTTGGCCCGTGAAAAAGAGCGAGCAGAAGAAGTTTCTTAAGGTCCTGAACGAGAACCGGAGCAAGCTCATCGAGAAGGCGCGGCGAGCGATGACCGGTGACATCCACCTGGATCCGAACGACTTTCCGGACGAGATCGACACTGCATCGTCGGAAAGCGGCCTCGCTTTCATCGGTCGCCTGCGCGAGCGCGAGCGCGTCTTGATCCAGAAGATCGACATCGCGCTCCAGAAGATCGAAGACGGTACCTACGGAGTCTGTGCGTCCTGCGACGAGGACATTGGCGTCCAGCGGCTGATGGCCCGGCCGGTGGCCGACCTTTGCATCGATTGTAAGAGCCAGCAGGAGAGGCTCGAGCACTAACTCGGGCTGGCTGTCCGTGCCCCTCATCCTCGGTATCGAGTCGTCCTGTGACGACCTGGCGGTGGCGCTCGTGCGCGACGGGCACGAGGTGCTCGCCTCCGTGGTCCACAGCCAGGACGCGGTTCACTCCCCGTATGGGGGCGTGGTGCCCGAGCTCGCCAGCCGCGATCACGTGAGGCACCTCTACACCACGGTCCAGCGCGCCCTCGAGTGCGCCGGCGTTCCGCTCGACGCCGTGGCCGGCATCGGCGTCACAGCAGGGCCGGGGCTGGTCGGCTCGCTCCTGGTCGGGCTCTGCTTCGCGAAAGCGCTGGCTTTCCGCACCGGCAAGCCGCTAATGGCGGTTCATCACATCGAAGGCCACCTGGCCTCGGCGCGTCTGGATCGGGATCCGCTCGAGCTGCCCTTCGTGGGCCTCGTGGTTTCGGGGGGACACACGGCCCTCTATCGTGTGGATACCCTGACGCAAATCCAGCTGCTCGGACAGACCCGCGATGACGCGGCCGGAGAGGCCTTCGACAAGGTGGCGAAGCGCATGGGCCTCGGGTATCCGGGGGGGCGGGAGATCGACCTCATTGCCGGCCAGGGCGATCCCCAGGCTATCGACTTCCCCCGCCCCATGCTGCGGGAGCCCGGGCTCGACCTGAGCTTCTCCGGGCTCAAGACCGCGGTGGCGCTCGAGGTGGGGCGCGCCGAGCGGCGCGCGGGAGGGACCCTCCCGGCAGGCGACCGCGCGGACATCGCGGCCTCCTTCCAGGAGGCCGTGGTGGATGTGCTGGTGGAGAAGGCCCGCCGGGCGCTGGCCGCAACGGGCCTACCTGGGCTCGCGCTGGTGGGGGGCCTCGCAGCGAACCGCCGGCTGCGGGCTCGTATGGCGGATCTCGGGGCGGAGCTCGGGGTGGACGTTCGCTTCCCGCCGCCTGCCCTCTGCACGGACAACGCCGCCATGATCGCGGCCGTGGCCGACCGGTTGCTGCGGGAGGGCCGGGTCGCGAAGCTGGATCTGGAGGCGTTCTCCCGCGTCCGCCTCGACAGGCGCCCGGAGGGGTGGCAATAGCTTCGATCCGCAACAAGCTGGCAAGACACGGACTGGCCCCCTCGAAGGCGCGTGGTCAGAACTTCCTGCGCTCGCCCCAGACCGCAGAGCGGATCGTGGAGCTCG
>DAOVBF010000020.1 GCA_030673955.1 Deltaproteobacteria bacterium | reverse complement strand
GGATCTGCTCGGCTGGGGCCAGCTGCTGTCGAGCCTGCCCGCCGGCCCACCCGCGAGCGCTGAGGTGATCCTCGTCGCCCCGCTCATCAGTGCGCGCACGCGCCGCGCCGCGCAGCGCGCTGCTGCATCCGGCTCGCGCCTGCGGCTGGTGACGGTGCCGGCGCTGGCGGAAGCATCGGAAGAGCTTCTCGATCAGGAGCTCTTTCCTTGCCCGAGCGAGGTCCTCGCGCGGGGCCCTGATCCCGGATCGGTTCTCGACCGTGTCGCGCGCGTCATCGAGGGCGCGGCCGCTGTCACCGCGTGCGGGGGCTTGCGGTGGACGCCCTCCGGCTACCTACTCTACATACGCGGCATCTGCGTGCTGCACGTGGTTGCGGAAGGCGACGCCGTTGCCGTCGCCTTTACGGCCCCCGACAAGCGACGCATCCACGTGGGTGAAGCGAACTTCCCTCGTTGGGGCGTCGAGCTGCACGAGGCAGTCATTCAGCTCGCTCAGGACCCGCGTCTGCTAACGGACGAGTTGGCGAACGCCCAGCGCGCGATCGAGCAGCAGGCAACTGTGGCGGGCTGCCGGGTCGTGGGCCGCTGGCTGCCGTGGAACAGCGATGGATCCAATCCCGTCGACTGGGTCGGCGTTGACGCGAACGGCCGGCCCGTGCTCGGCGTGGTCCGGGCCTCGGCCACACTCGCGGACGTGCCGGGCTGGATCGCGGCGCTGCACGTGCTCGAGGAGGAGCGTGAGCGCTGGGTGCCCGACGCCCAGGGCCCGCCGCGCCTGCTGATCTCCTCGGAGCGGGACGATTCCAAACTCAGATCCGTGCTTGCTGATTCCGGTCTGGACGCAGAGCTGTGTTCCCCTGCACCAGCTGCGGAAGACACGGGCGAGCGGGAGCGACGCGGGCGCCGGAGGCCGCGCAGACGCCGGCGCGAGCGGGGTGACGGGGCCGGCTGGCAGCGCCCGGCGGCTTCGGAGGCCGAGGAGCGACCTTCCGAGGAACGCACCGTGGCCGTGACGAGTGGGTCCGAAGCGGCATTCGCCGAGGAAGCCCCGGAGAGCGCCGACTCGGGCCCCCGGGAGCCGGAGTACGAGCCGTCGGTTGAGGTGCCGGACGATGAGGAGTCCCCTCTCGAGAGCGAGGAGGAGGCCTTGGCAGAGCCGGAGGAGCCCTTGCGCGAGGAGGGGCGCTGGGAGCGTCCTCGCGCACTGGAGACGCCCGAGACGGCTGCGCCGGTCGAAGAATCCGCAGCCGAGGAGGTCTCGAGCTCCTACCCGCTCGAGATGGAGATCGAGGCCACGCTGGCCGAGGAGCGCGAGGAAGCCGAGGCAGAGCCGGGCGAGCCCATCGAGACGACACCCGTGCGCCGCCGGAATCCACGTGCGGCGATCGTTGTGCGCAACACACCCGATTCCATTCTGGCCGCCTTGATCCTCGCCCGGGATCGCCGAAATCTCTTGTTTTTCTGGGTATGTAGTCAGGAAGACCTAATGGACTTTTTCAAGGGTCGCGCGACCGATCTCCCCGAGAACGTCGACCTTCTGCTGGTCGGGTTCACGGCGCAGCCGATCCCGCAGGAGGTGATCAGCACGGTCACGCTGTTCCGAGGCCGGACCCAGTGGTTCGACCATCACGAGTGGCCCATCGAAGACCTCGAACGCTTGCGTGACGCGCTCGGTCGGGAGGCGATCCTGTTCGAGCCCGGGGCCGCAAGCCCGCTCGCAGCCGTCGTCCCGGTAACCGAGCGTCGGAGCCGTTTCACCGACAAGCTGGTCGACCTCGCAGGACGACGCCTCTCGGAAAACGACATGACGAAGTGGGGCTACCGCCTGGCCGACCTCTTGGACCGCTTGGCCGCCAAGGAGGGCGACCATCGCGCCGAGATCGTCCCGATTCTCTCCGGGAAACCATCGGAGCTGCCCGATAGGGAATCCGTGTATGAGGCGGAGCATGCTTGGATCGATGAGCATGACGCCCGCATCGTGCACTTCGGCGAGTACCAGATGGTGGTTGTCCGGGTGCCCCCGGACCTGGATGCGGGCGAGGTCGCCCGCCGCGGCCGGCTGCGCACGGGGGCGCGGCTGTCACTGGCCAGTCGCGAGGGCGACGATCTGGTTCTCCTGGGCTGCAACGATGAGAAGCGACACATCAACATGTCAGATATCATCGAATGCTTGAGCTCCCGGTTGCCCTGGGCCCATGCCGTTTCCGGTGGGGACCGCACCGGGAGACTCAGGATCGAGAATCTCTCCGACCATCCGGAGCGGATTGAGACCATCATCGGGGAGATCGTCAAGAACCGCTCCATTCTCTATGGCTAGCCTGCGGATCCACGAGATCTATCGTTCCATTCAGGGGGAATCCAGCTTCGCTGGCTGGCCCTGCGTCTTCGTGCGCACGGCAGGCTGCGATATCCGCTGCAGCTACTGTGACGAGACGCAAGCCTTCAGCGGCGGAGAGCGCGTGACGGTCGAGGAGGTGCTCGCGCGCATCCGTCCCTGGGACACGCGTCTGGTCGAGGTGACCGGTGGCGAGCCCTTGCTCCAGCGCGCGGTACCCGAGCTCGTACGGCGGCTTCTCGACGAGGGATACGAGGTTCTCATCGAGACGGGAGGTCACCATGACATCTCCGTGCTGGACCCACGCGCGCACGTCATCCTGGACGTCAAGACGCCGGGCAGCGGTGTGCAGGATCGGAACGACCTCGAGAACCTGAGGCGGTTGGGCGAGGGCGACGAGGTCAAGTTCGTGCTCTGCGATCGCGCGGACTATGAATGGTCTCGGGCGCTCGTGCGTGCCCACCGTCTCGATTCACGCTTCCCGGTGCACTTCTCACCGGTTCACGCGGGTCTCGACCCCGGTGAGCTCGTCAAGTGGCTGCTCGAGGACGGGCTGCGCGTCCGCCTGAACCTGCAGCTGCACAAGTACATCTGGGGCGCGGACGCCCGAGGCGTCTAACGGGTATCGGGCGTCGTCTGGAGGTAGATCTCTCCGCCGCGCTTCCGGAAGTCCTCGGCCTTCTCCCTCATGCCGGTTTCGATGGCTTCCGGTGCCGCCAGCCCCTTTTCCTTCGCGTAGTCGCGGACGTCCTGGGTAATCTTCATGCTGCAGAACTTGGGCCCGCACATGGAACAGAAGTGGGCGAGCTTGGCGCCCTCCGCGGGGAGCGTCTCGTCGTGGTAGCTGCGCGTTGTATCGGGGTCGAGGGAGAGGTTGAACTGGTCCTCCCAGCGGAACTCGAAGCGCGCCTTCGAGAGCAGGTCGTCGCGAAGCTGCGCGCCCGGGTGACCTTTCGCGATATCGGCGGCATGAGCCGCGATCTTGTAAGTGACGACCCCTTGGCGCACGTCCTCCTTGTTCGGCAGTCCCAGGTGCTCCTTGGGCGTCACATAGCAGAGCATGGCCGTGCCGAACCAGCCGATCATGGCCGCCCCGATGGCTGAGGTGATGTGGTCGTAGCCCGGGGCGATATCCGTGGTGAGCGGGCCGAGCGTGTAGAACGGCGCGCCGTGGCATACCTCGAGTTGCCGCTCCATGTTCTCCTTGATGAGATGCATGGGGACGTGCCCCGGACCCTCGATCATGACCTGCACGTCGCGCTCCCAGGCGATCTTCGTCAACTCTCCGAGGGTGTCGAGCTCCGCAAACTGCGCAGCATCGTTGGCGTCGGCGACGGAGCCAGGGCGCAGTCCGTCACCCAGTGAGAATGCGATGTCGTAGGCCTTCATGATCTCGCAGATCTCTTCGAAGTGCGTGTAGAGGAAGCTCTCCCTGTGGTGAGTCAGACACCACTTCGCCATGATCGCGCCGCCTCGGGAGACGATGCCGGTTACGCGGCTCGCGGTGAGAGGGATGAAGCGCAGCAGGACGCCGGCATGGATGGTGAAGTAGTCGACACCCTGCTCGGCCTGTTCCACGAGCGTGTCGAGGAAGAGTTCGGGGGTGAGTTCTTCGGGCGCACCACCCACCTTCTCGAGGGCCTGGTAGATCGGCACGGTTCCGACGGGAACCGGGGAGTTGCGCAGGATCCACTCGCGCGTCGAGTGGATGTTCGGACCGGTGGAGAGGTCCATCACCGTGTCCGCACCCCAGTGCATGGCCCAGAGCAGCTTCTCGACCTCTTCTTCGACCGATGAGGTTACGGCTGAGTTCCCGATGTTGGCGTTGATCTTCACCAGGAAATTACGACCGATGATCATCGGCTCGCTCTCGGGGTGATTGAGGTTGCTCGGTAAGATGGCGCGACCCTCGGCAATCTCGCGCCGGACGAACTCCGGGTTGACGTTCTCGCGCAGGGCTACGAACTCCATCTCCGGTGTCACGATGCCGCGCCGCGCGTAGTGAAGCTGTGTCACCTGCCGGCCGGGCTTCGCCCGCAGCGGCCGCAGCCTGGCGGCCGGGAACCGGGCGCCGGGACGGTCCACTCGTCCCTCGTCCTCAGGACGCTGAGGGCGCCCCTCGTATTCGTCGACGTCCCCGCGCTCGAGGATCCAGGACCGCCGCAGGGGAGAGAGACCCTGCCGCAGGTCGACACTTTGCTCGGGGTCGCCGTGCGGTCCCCGTGTGTCATAGAGCCGGATGGGCGGAACGGGCTCCTCTCCGTCTCCGGGAGCTGCCGATAGGGTGACCTCCCGCACGGGGACCCGAAGATCGGGGCGCGAGCCGGTCAGGTACGCCCGCGCCGAATTGGGGAAACTATCGTGGTCCGTCATCCGCTTGCTCCCGTGGGTACCGCTCACATCCGTCTCTCGAGGGACGTCTAAGGGTACAAAACGTCACATAACGACGGAAGGGAGGGTGGTGGCGGTGGAGGGACTCGAACCCCCGACTCGGCGGATATGAGCCGCCTGCTCTAACCAGCTGAGCTACACCGCCTGGGTGGTCCCCGCAAGAAGAGACGCGACATATCCTAATTTTTGGGGCCTCGGTGCGCTATGGGGCGGGAAGGCTCGAGGCGTGGGGCTCTACTCGTCATCTTCCGGACGGCCGCTCTCGAGAACGCGTCGGATGCAGAACAGGACAAGGGCGCTGATGGCCCCCCAGGAGCCCAGGAGCAACGCCCAACCGGCGGGCTCGAGCACGTGGGACTCCACCTAGCCTTCCTCCCCGGGACGCGTCTGCAACGCGACCCTTACCATGACGGCAAGGCCGACGAAGATGGCAAGCATGAGCGCTCGCGCAGCCCAGATCTGCCAGTGCTCCCTCCACAGCTCGTCCCCTAGGGACTGGAACGAGAAGCCCAGCAGGATCGCGGCCAGAAAAGGCGGGGTGACGTACTTGAGCAGCGGTCGCACGATTCCGGGCACTCGGATCTCGGCGCCGCGTGTGATCTCGGCCCAGCCCCGCTCCATGCCGAAGATCCACGCGAAGATGACGGCTTCTGCCAGCCCGAAGACCAGCAGCGACAACGTGCCCGCCCAGAAGTCGAGCTCAGCGAGCGCCCCTTCCCACCACAGCGCAGGCACGGAGAGCGTGAGGACGGCCAGGCCGACGAGTGCGACGGCGCGGTTGCGCGTGACGCCGAAGCCCTCCTGGATCAAGGCAACAGCGGGTTGGGTGATGGCCACGGCCGAGGTCAGGCCCGCGAAGAAAAGTAGCAGGAACCAGATCCCGCCCAGGAGGTTTCCGAACGGAAGCTGCTGAAGGATCACTGCCATGGCCTGAAAGCCCAGGTCGAAGGTGCCCCCTGCAACGATGTTCTGGGTCGCGACCACTCCGAAAAAAACCACCGAAGCGGTGATGGCGATGGTGCCGCCCAGCACCACCTCCGCGAACTCGTTCAGGCTCAGCGAGGAGAGCCCCGTCAGCGCCACGTCATCATCGGGCCGCAGGTAGGAGGTATACGTATGGATGATCCCCCAGCCGACCGAGGTCGTGAAGAAAACCTGGCCGGCGGCACTGACCCAGACCTTCCAATCGCTGAGCAGACGCAGGTCCGGATTCCACACGAAGCCCAGGCCGGAGAGCACGCTCTGGTCGGGTCCCGCGCCGGGCGGTGGCTCGAGCGTAAGCACGCGGATCACCAGCACGATCGCCAGTCCGAACAGCGCCGGTAGGGCGATCTTGCCGAAGCGCTCGATCCCGCGCGCGATTCCCCCCGAGAGCACCAGGAGGTTGAGGCCGAGCGTGAGCGCGAAAAAGAGGTACAGCGGCCCTCGACCCGCGAAGTACTGGTTCGACTCCCAGCCCTGGAACGCTCTGAGGAAATCCCCGATTTCAGCGCGCGTGGCCAGCCCCTCGTAGGCTCCCGAGAGCGAGAACCACGAGAACGCCAGACACCAGGATGTGATGGGGATGTAGTACAGCGCCACCGTGAAGGGGATGAAGATCCCGAAGACGCCGATGTACTTGGATGCCGGGTGGGGCCAGAGTCGGTGCAGCATCCCGGCCGTGTGGCCATGTCCGAAGCGGCCCCCGTAGCGTCCGATCGCACACTCGGCCCACATCAGGGGGATGCCGACGACGAGCAACGAGATGAAGTAGGGGATCATGAAGGCGCCGCCGCCGTTGGCGGCCGCCTGTCCCGGAAAGCGAAGGAAGTTTCCGATACCGATCGCGTTCCCGGCGAGTGCCAGAACGAGACCGGTCTTCGTGGCCCAGCGGTCGCGGCTGGTCTGGCTCAAGTGCGCCCCCGATGGGTCGGGGAGACTAGGTGAACCAGATTGATGCAGTCAACGAAGCTTGGGCCGGTAGGGGGAGCAGCCGATGCTGCTCCCCCCAAGACCTGTCCAGCTGCAATCGGACGGCAGTTCTGGCCGGCCGTCGGCGGGCCAAGCCCTGTCCTGTCCGGTGATCGGCCGGCTAAGCCGGCTCAAGGTGCGCTAGGCCGTCGCCTGGGTCTCCGTCGCCTGCGGCTGACCTGCCAGCTGGTCGCGGCCGGGCAGGTCGCTGGCGGGGATGCGCCATTGCTTGCCGATGCGAACTGCGCCGATCTGGCCCGACTCGATCAGACGGTACACGGTCCGGGCTGAGATTCGCAGATAGTTCGCGGCCTCACGAACTGTGACCAGATTATCCCTCACTGGTATGCCCCCTCCATTCAATGCTGTGCAATCCCCTCGCGGGCTCTTCTTGGCCCGCCGAGGCTGTCGAGCGGTGACTGCCGATCAGTCCCGGCCAGTCGCGCCTTCCGGTGACGTTTTCGACTGAACGCGCGTGCACTTGATAGATTTTTTTGTACATTCGTTGCTGATGAGTTTGACCCATCAGCTGCCAGCCCGAAAGGCGCTCGTTTTCGAGACAGACGGGTTGGTCTGTGAACGCCTCCGACGCATGCTCGCGGAGGAGGGCATCGCAAGCTGTCTTGTCGACGATCCGGCGCTCTTTCACAAGCTGCGCGGGCGCCTGCGCTTCGAGTACTGCGTGGTCGGTGTTCGCGCGCCGCACGAGCTGGATGACTTCGGGCTGACCCCGGCCGGGGGGCCGCTGGTGCTGCTCGTGCCGCTGGAGGGGGGGGAGAGCTCAGCGCACTACCGCATGGTCCTGCCCCAGGCGATCCTCTTGGACCGCAAGCTGCGCGATCCAGATGCCCTGCGGCGAGCGCTGCAGAGCGACCGTCCGGCCGCCCTCAGCCCGCTGCCCGGCGATGCGGTGCGCCGGACCTTCGAGCCCTTCGGGCTCTCCGAGCGTCAGTTGGAGGTCCTGAGTCGCGCACTGCTCGGGGAAAGCAGTGCCGAGATCGCACGGGAGCTCTATATCAGCGAGCTCACCGTCCGAAATCACCTGCATGCCATCTATGAATCCGTGGGGGTGACTGGACGACGCGAGCTGCTCGGCCGCTTCGTGCGAGGGCTCGTTGGGGACGTTCCTGCTTAACTGCTTAACCAACGTCCCCGTTAGAGCAGCTCGAGGTAACGGATCAGTTGCGTCAGCTCCCGCTCCGTGTAGTCGATCCCGCGCGCGGCGAGCATTGCGCGGACCGCCTCTCCGAGCGTGGACCAGCGTCCGTCGTGGCCGTAGGGGGCAGAGCTCGTAACGCCCCTCAGGGACGGGGGCTGGAGCCGCATTCCCGTGCCCACATCGAAGCGTCGGCGGCGCGCAAAGACAGGCGGAGGATGACATTCCACGCATTTGGCTTGCTTGAAGAATGCGAAGCCCCTGCGGGCGGAGAGCGTGACCGGCTCGATGGGCGTTCCATCGGCTTCGATGCGTCCGCGGTCGAAAGGAGGGATCGAGAGCAGATACGCCTCCAGGGCCGCGAGATCCGTCTCTTCCATGCGCCCCCCGCTCATCTCGAGCTCGAGCATGCGCGCAATCACCTCCCGCAGGCTCGAGATCGAGCCGTCCCGCAGATACGGTGGCGTCTGCCACAGGCCGCGCAGCATGGGCACGTCGCGTGCGCCCGGGCTGCCCGCTGGGGCCTCAACGCCCTGGCGGTAGACGCGGCCGTCACTCTCGCCGCCGGGGTGGCAGGTGTCGCAGCTCCGGCGTCCACCCCCCGAGAGCTCTGGACTGAGGAAGAGCAGCGCACCGTGCTGCACCAGGTCCGGGTTCGGGCGAGGCGGGACCAGCGGGGGCTCGCCCGCAAGCTGGCAGGCGCTCGAGGTCAAGAGCAGCCAGATCCCCAGCCCGCTGGCACGTACGGCCCGTCTCGGCCCGCTTCGGGTCGGCGCTGCCGGCGAAGCCCGATTAGGCCAGCTTGAAAGCCTGCTCCAGGACACGCTCGACCTCCACCCGACACGGGGGACCGCGCACCACGATCGCGCCCGACCGCCGCGGCTCTACGGTCTTCCTGTCCGGACCCACGATGCGGCGGAGTTTGACAAAATAGGACGCGCACAGGCGTTGCGCGATCGTAGGAGAGCCCGCGATGAACTTACTTGGCGAACCGCTTCGCATCGGCCAGCACCTGCACAGTGGTATGCACGTGGTTGCCCCGGCGACGATCGACTTCTATCTCGACACCTTCGGCGACCGACACCCTGCTTACAGGGACGGTGGCGGCGCTTCATTCGGTAGAGCGATCGCGCCGCCCCTGCTTTTTCACAGCGAGGTCTTCCGCCATCCGGAGCGGTGGTATCTCAAGAACCTCGTGGGCAACCTTCATGCGCAACAGGAGTGGTTCCTGTTCGCGCCCCTGCGGCCAGGCATGCAGGTGCGTACGCGGTCGACTCTGGTGGATCGTTACCGCAAGCGGAACCGGGACTACCTGGTGAACGAGGTGGATTACGAGGACAAGGAGGGACGCCTTCTCGTGAGGGGGCGCACGCATCAGTCTTTCCTGGTCGAAGGGGCCGAGTCTCAGAGCGGTTTCGTCGTGGATCGGAGCAGGGCCGGAGGAAAGGCGCGTCGTCCGGTGGGGGAGGGGGCGGGGCCGGAGATCGAGCCGGTCGAGCTCGAGGTGGATCGGACCCTCTGCTGGCGTTTCAGCGGTCCCACGCGCAACTACCACACCGATGTCGAAGAGGCGCGCAAGCTGGGCTTTCCCCAGATCGTGGTGCAGGGAATGTTCTCGACCTGTCTGCTGTCACAGATCATGGCTAACGCCTTCGGCGAGGGCTGGTTTGCAGGAGGGCGGATGGACGTAAAGCTCGTCAACGTCCTGTGGGCCGGCGAGAGGGTTCGAGCGCGGGGCAAGCTGCGCGAGGAGCTCGTGGAGGGCTCACAGATGCGACGCGTTCTCGAGGTGTGGGTCGAGAAGGCGGACGAGGCGCATGCGCCGGTGGTCGTCGGGACCGCCAGCGCTCTGGTTTAGGTCTAGTCAGCCGGGCCCCGCTACCGCAAGCACCGCGAAGCGGTGCGCGCAGCGACGCGACGCGGAGCGCGCAGCGACGCGAAGCGGAGCGAAGAGCGGGTGGCGCAAGCCGTCTTGCGCCGGGCCCCGCCAGCTACGAGTCCGGGGTATCC
>DAOVBF010000224.1 GCA_030673955.1 Deltaproteobacteria bacterium | reverse complement strand
TACCACTGGCCGGTTATCGGCGGGCAAAGCCCGCCTGCCGGCACGGCGCGTGACTTCGTACGCGCCTCGCTCCGCTTCGCGTCGCTGCGCGCCCCTTCGGGGCTTGCACTTGCGGGTCCATGCTCTAGGACCTATTCCAGGGGGCCTCCGCGTGCGGCAGCCCCACACCAGCCGCGACGCCCTTGTGGGTCACCTCGCCGCGGTAACAATTCACGCCTCGCGCAAGCACGTGGTCCGCGCGCAGCGCCTCATCAACCCCGTGCGCACAAAGCATCTGAAGGTATGGGAAGGTGGCGCTGGTCAGCGCGAGGGTCGAGGTGCGCGGCACTGCACCGGGCATGTTCGTCACGCCGTAGTGGATCACACCGTCCACTGCATAGATGGGATCCGAGTGCGAGGTGGGTCGGATCGTCTCCACGCAGCCCCCCTGATCGACAGCTACGTCGATGATGACCGAGCCGGTTTTCATGCGTTGTACCAGCTCACGCGTAACCAGGCGCGGCGCCCGCGCTCCCGGGACCAACACCGAACCGATCACGAGGTCCGCATCGAGTACCGAGCGCTCGATGTTCGCTTCGCTGGAGTAGAGCGTGCTGAGATCGCCGTGGTAGATGTCATAGAGCGCCGACAGTCGTCGATAGTCGATGTCGAGCACCTCCACCTCGGCGCCGAGCCCGACCGCCACCCGCACCGCGGCGGTGCCAACGACCCCCCCACCGACCACAACTGTCCGGCCGCGCGGGACGCCGGGCACGCCCCCGAGCAGCACACCCCGTCCCCCCTGATCACCCTGCAGGTAGTGAGCTCCGATCTGGACCGACAGCCGTCCCGCAACCTCGCTCATCGGGACGAGGAGCGGAAGAGTGCCATCGTCGGTCTGCACCGTCTCGTAGCCGATCGTCACGATCTCGCGCTCGAGGATCTTCTCGGTGAGCTCGAGCTCTGGCGCCAGATGGAGGAAGGCAAAGAGCGTCTGACCGGGGCGCATGGTGGCGATCTCCGCATCCGTCGGCTCCTTGACCTTGGTGACAATATCGGCGGCCTCGATGACGTCCTGCGCGCGATCGACGATCAGCGCGCCAGCCTCCTTGTAGGCCTCGTTCGGGAAGCCGCTGCCCAGACCCGCTCCCACCTCGATGAAAACGCTGTGACCCGCCCGTGTGAGTGTGCGCACACCGGCTGGAATCATGGCGACTCTCAGCTCCCGATCCTTGGTCTCCCGCAGAACCCCTACGCGCATGACTTTGCTGCCTCAGCGCTGCCGCACGGCTTCGATCACCGCCTCGGACATGGCGTTGCTGCGACGTGGACCAACCCGTTCTCCTACCCCCTGCGGCGCAATCCGCATTCCTCTTCTCCTCTCCAGGGCTGTGTCGTGCGGCGGCGTCCTACCAGACCGGTCGTCCGTTCTGTCCAGTTCGAGTGAGCTGGATCTCCTCGCCGTCCGCCACCCGCGTCATGTAGAGCTGGCTCTCGTTCACCATACCTCGTGCCGAGGCGTAGACCACGTAGTCGCCGTGTAGTGAGACGGCCGGGAAGTCCTCATCGTAGCTCGAGGTTGCGATCGGGCGCTTGCGGGTCCCGTCCGCCCGCATGAGCCAGACATCCGCGTTGCCCGCGTGATGCCGCAGGAAAACGATCCACTGGCCGTCTCGCGAGAAGCGGGGGTAGCTGCCTCTCCCGAGGGGTCGTGCCTCCCCCTCCCCCAGTCTGGAGCGCAGCATCACGGGCTCGCGGCGGGAGTACGCGTCGGGAGCCCGCACAAAAACGACCGTCCTTCCGTCCGGGGCGATATCCGGGTCGATGCCCCCGACCCCTCCGGGCAGCGGCTGCGTGCCCTCCGTGTCGGTCTCGATGATCACCCCCTCGCTTGCGGTGCCACCCGGCAGCAGGAGCCGACCCACACCCGCGAGTCGAATCGGACCATCCCCCAAGGCGGCCGTTCCGAAGGAACGCTCCGAACTCAGTCGGTCATAGGCTCCGGTCAGGCGGTTCCAGGAGAAGAGCTGGATCGGCCCGCCGGCACTGTCCACACGCCCGATCAAGAGACGCAAACCATCCATGCTCCAGTCCAGCGGCAACGAACCCTCTCCGGCGTCGGGCACGGAGCGGACCTCGCCGGTAGGAACCGTGAGCAGCGAGAGCGTGGTATGGAGCCGAGGCTTGCGCGCCTGACCCGCCTCCTCGAAGGCACGAATCTGCAGTCCCTCGCGGAAGGCATCGAGGCTGAGCAGACCCTTCGCCGGCTCCTGGCGGACGAAGGCGATCGGATCCGGGGGCACCGCCTCGAGCGGGATGCCACCGCCACAGGCCAGGCAAGCCACGATCGCCAGTGCCGTGAGCCAAGCCACCCGCATGCTAGTCCGCCTCACGCGCTTGCCGACCGATGTAGATGCCGCACTCCGAATCCCACTCGAAGAGAGCCACGGCCTGCACACCGTTGTCACCCACGGAGATCACGAGGTGGCCCACGCCTGGCCAGAGCGGCGCACCCTCGGGTCCCAGGGCCGACTCCACGTCGGTCTGGGAGAGGTGGGCCCCGGTATCGATGTGCGAGTGATACACCACGCGAAGCGTCTCGCCGCGCTGCTCCGCGTCACGTAAGGCTCGCTCGATCTCCTGTTCATCAATCCAGAACCCGTGACCTGCGTCCAACTGTGACTCACCCTTCGAGTGCCGCACGCTTTGCACGTTGTTGCAACGCACCACCTGTCGAGGCTCACCGTCGGGGGGACCGAGCATGATGCCGCAGCACTCCTCTGGGTAGCACTCCCTCGCGTGCGCGAAAACTTCGGCCAGTAGGGGGCGGTGGAAAACTGCGGGCGGGCGCTCCGGCTCGAACAGCGCGGCTGCGCGCTCTCGCGATACGCCCTCCTCGGCTGACGCTTGGGGCTTCGATGGATCCAAGGACATCTAGATGTAATACATCGACGGCTCGGTCTGCGCTCGATTCACCCCCCGCCGCGCCGCCTCGCGGGCGAGGTCCGCGATGGTCCAGCGCTGCAGCGAGGCCTCCACACCCTCGCGGATGAACTCCCAGACGAACTCGGGGCTCTCCGGTGCGGCGTTCCTATCGGCGCCTGAGCGGGTCAGCAGCACCCCCTGCACCGCAAGGAGCACATCGGCCAGACTGATCTCTTCCGGCGACCGCGCCAGGAGGTAGCCCCCCCCCGGCCCGCGCTTGCTCTCCACCAGGCCCGCGCGCCGCAGCTTCTGAAAGATCTGCTCCAGGTAGCGAGTCGGAATACCCTGCCGCGCCGCGACTTCCTGGATGCGGATGGGACGCGCGCCTCCGTTATAGGCGAGGTCGAAGACCCCGTAGATCGCATACTGGAGCTGCTGGGTCGCGCGCATAGCTGACGGTCTCCCTGGAGGAGAATGCCACAGCTGGGGACTCAAGAAAATAGTTCAGTCTAGGGATCGAGAATGACGGGACGGGAGAGAAGCGGAGGAGGATGG
>DAOVBF010000208.1 GCA_030673955.1 Deltaproteobacteria bacterium | reverse complement strand
CGTCCGGGCGGCCCTCGATCGTAACCTCGAGGTCGCGTGTCCCCCAAGGCGTATCCAGCGGGTTGATGCGCACCACCCGCTCCTGACGACCGAAGTCGATCTGACGCAGCCAATCGGTGACGGTGGTGCGTGCCGCATCTTTGTGCTCGGGCGCGACGGCATCCTCCAGATCGAGGACCAGGGAGTCGGCCGGCAGGGTCAGCGACTTGCGCAGGAGCTTCTCGTTGGCACCGGGCACGAAGTGGACCGCGCGGCGTAACCTGCCCATGAGCCTCCGCCCTCTCAGCCGGCTAGCGGCCGGCGGAGCCGGCCTTGCCCCGGGACCGCGACTTCGTACGGACCGGCACCTCGCGGCGCTGCATCATTGCGGCACGGCGGCAGCACATGGCCGTCTCCCCCCGCTGGTTCCTCGCGCGATGCTCGAAGGTGACAATCCCCCACTGCGGCCGGGAACGGGACTCGCGCTTCGCCACGACCTCCGTCTCCGCATAGAGCGTGTCGCCGATGAACACGGGCTTGGGAAACTCGACCTTCTCGAAGCCGAGATTTCCTAGTGTGGTGCCGAGGGTGGTGTCGCTCACGGAGAGACCCACAGTGAGTCCCAGCGTGAAGATGCTGTTCACGAGGCGCTGCCCGAACTCCGTCTTCCCCGCGAACTCCGCATCGAGGTGCAAGGGCTGCGGGTTCAGCGTCAAGGCCGTAAAGAGAAGGTTATCGGTCTCGGTGATCGTGCGCCCCGGCTCGTGCTTGAAGACATCTCCGACCGCAAGCTCCTCGAAGTACTTGCCCCCCATCTTCCCCTCCATCCTCTCACGCTCTCACGCGTCCGGATCATAAGCCAAATTGGGGGCCAGCCAGCGCTCCACCTCCTGGACGCTCATGCCCTTGCGCGCGGCGTACGACTCGATCTGGTCGCGGTCGATCTGACCCACACGAAAGTAGCGCCCCCGGGGGTGCGCGAAGTAGATCCCGCTCACGCTCGCCGCTGGGGTCATCGCGTAGCTCTCGGTGAGCTGGATTCCCACGGACGGCGCATCGAGGAGCGCAAACAGCTTGTGCTTCTCGCTGTGGTCCGGGCAGGCCGGATAACCGAAAGCAGGCCGGATCCCTCGGTACTTCTCCGCGATGAGATCCTCGTTCCTGAGCTGCTCGGTCTCGCCGTAGCCCCAGTCGCGCCGCGCCCGCTGATGCAGGTACTCGGCGAAGGCCTCGGCCAGACGATCGGCAAGCGCCTTGACCATGATGGCGTTGTAGTCGTCATGGTCCTCTTCGAAGCGCCGCGAGAGCTCCGCCGCTCCCAGGCCGGCCGTCACGGCGAACGCCCCCAGGTAATCGAGGAGCCCGCTCTCGACGGGAGCAATGAAGTCAGCCAGCGAGAGGTTGGGCTCGTCGCCTCCCTTGATACGCTGCTGGCGCAACGTATTGAAGCGCAGCAGCTCTCGTTCGTCTCCGTCCTCCCGGTAGAGAATGATGTCATCCCCTTCGCTTCGGGCCGGCCAGAAGCCGTAGACCCCGCGGGCCTCGAGGAGCTTCTCATCCATGATGCGCCGCAGGAGCCGCGTCGCAGCCTCGTAGAGATCGCGCGCCGCCTGACCGTGCTTGGGGTGATCCAAGATCTTGGGGAACTTTCCCTTGAGCTCCCAGGCTGAGAACAAGAACGTCCAATCGATGTACTCGGCGATGGTCTCGAGCGAGACATTCACCAGCTCGCGACGGCCCGTGAAGCAGGGGACCGCGATATCCGCCGCGCGCCAGTCGAGGCGGAGACGGTTCCCGAGTGCGGCTTCGTAGGCCAGGAGCTTCCGCCCTCGCTTCTGGCCATGAAGCGCGCGCAGGCGCTCCTGGCTCTCTCGGTTCTTTGGCTCGAACTCCGCTCGCTTCTCGGCATCGAGCAGGCTCGAGACCACCCCCGCGACGCGGGATGCATCGAGCACGTGCACCGTGCTCTGGCTGTACTCGGGGGCGATCTTCACCGCGGTGTGCTGCTTGCTGGTGGTCGCGCCCCCGATGAGCAGCGGAGTCTTGAAGCCTTGACGCTCCATCTCCCTGGCGACGTGGACCATCTCATCGAGGGAGGGTGTGATTAGCCCGCTCAGCCCCACGAAGCCGGCCTGCTGCTCGATCGCGGTCTGGAGGATCTGATCGCACGGGACCATCACCCCGAGATTGATCACCTCGTAGCCGTTGCACTGCAGGACGACCGCCACGATGTTCTTGCCGATATCGTGAACGTCACCCTTGACGGTCGCGAGGACGACCTTGCCCTGCGCCGCCGCTCCCTCCAGGCTCTTTTTCTCGGCGTCCATGAAGGGCTGGAGATACGCCACTGCCCGTTTCATGACACGGGCGCTCTTCACGATCTGGGGCAGGAACATCTTCCCGGCGCCGAACAGGTCGCCCACGATCCGCATGCCGTCCATGAGGGGCCCCTCGATGACCTCCAGGGGCTTCGGGTACTTCTGGCGGCCTGCCTCTACATCCTCCTCGATGAAATCGACGATCCCATGCACCAGAGCGTGTGAGAGGCGCTCCTCCACGCTGCTCTCCCGCCACGAGAGATCCAGCTCTTTCTTCTTGCCCGTGCCCTTGACGGTCTCGGCGAACTCGATCAAGCGCTCCGTCGCATCTGCCCGGCGATTGAAGATCACGTCCTCCACGCGTTCGAGAAGGTCGTCGGGAATGTCCTCGTAGACGACGAGCTGGCCCGCGTTGACGATGCCCATGTCCAGCCCCGCTCGGATCGCGTGGTAGAGGAAGCTCGAGTTGATGGCCTCCCGCACCATGTCATTGCCGCGGAAAGCGAACGAGAGATTGCTGACGCCGCCGCTGATCTTCGCGCCGGGACAGGTCTGCTTGATGCGCTTCGTAGCCTCGATGAAGCCGATGGCGTACTCGTTGTGCGCCTCGAGGCCCGTCGCGATCGCCAGGATATTCGGATCGAAGATGATGTCGACGGGATCGAACCCCGCTCGCTCGGTGAGCAGCTTGTAAGCGCGCTGGCAGATTTCGACCTTGCGCTCGGTCGTGTCGGCCTGGCCGGCCTCGTCAAAGGCCATCACCACGATGCCCGCGCCGTAGCGCCGCGCTCGTCGGGCCTTCTCGAGGAACTCCCCCTCCCCGTCCTTGAGGCTGATCGAATTGACAATGGACTTACCCTGGAGGCACTTCAGCCCGGCCTCGATCACCGGCCACCGCGAGCTGTCGATCATGATCGGGATGCGCGTGATCTCGGGCTCGGTGGCAATCAGGTTGAGGAAAGTCGTCATCGCTTCCTCAGCGTCCAGCAGACCCTCGTCCATATTCACATCGAGGATGTTCGCCCCGCCGCGAACCTGATCCAGCGCCACCTCGACCGCCGTGGTGTAGTCGCCCTGCTTGATCAGGTTGGCGAAGCGCCGCGACCCGGCCACGTTCGTGCGCTCACCGATCGTGATGAAGTTGCTTTCGGGCCGTATGGTGAGCGTCTCGAGGCCACTGAAGCGGGTGTAGGGCTCCTCTTCCGCCGGGATCTCGCGCGGGGGCAGTCCATCCACGGCCTGCACGATGGCCCGGATGTGATCGGGCGTGGTGCCACAGCAGCCGCCCACGAGATTGACGAGGCTGCTTTCTGCGAATTCCCGGAGCAGTGTCGCGGTTTGCTCCGGCACCTCGTCGTACTCGCCGAAGG
>DAOVBF010000169.1 GCA_030673955.1 Deltaproteobacteria bacterium | reverse complement strand
GTCGTCCAGGCAAACAACGGGGGGCTGGAGCCGGCCTCAGGGTGGCCTCTCACTGTGTCGATAAGTCCACAGGAGGACTTCCGCGATGCAGATGCGTTTGATCACGCTTGTTACGTGCTGTCTCTTGCTTTCCGCTGGATGCGCCACGCGCAAGATCGTCTTCCAGGGCTCCCCCCTGCAGCCCGCGGCGGACGCGAAGGCCAAGATCCGCCTCGATCAGAACGAGAACACGCTGGTGGAGCTGGAGCTGCAGCATGTCGCTCCGGCCGATAAGCTCTGGCCGCCGAAGGCGGTCTACGTGGTCTGGGCCGAGGACACCGAGGGACAGATGTTCCAGCTCGGGCAGCTCCGCGTGAACGAGGAGCGTGCAGCTTACTTCAACGGAACGACCGCGCTCGAGCGGTTCCGGCTCATCATCACGGCGGAGGACGAGCCCCGACCAGAGCAGCCGAGTCAGCCTCATATGCTGGCGACCGACTTCTTCTCGGCGCGACGCGGCTGGCTGCCCTAGGAGGGCGACTCAAGAGTCGCCCGACGCGCGCGCAGGCGAGCTCTGCTCGCCGATAACGCGCTAAGCCGGGGTAGGAGCGGACCCAAGACAGGGTCTTGGGTCAGGCTCCTAGGACTCCTCCGGCCTTCGATCACGAGGCGCTACGCCGGGGGAGCTGAGGACCCGCTGGATCTCCGCCTCGCGCTCGCGACTCGTCGCGTCGCGGGGCGTTCTTTCAGGTATTGGCTGTAGCGGTGTGCCAGGAAGCGCTCGACGCCGTCAATTACGAGCAGCGTGCGGAGCGACGGGAAGAGCTCGAAGGCGTGTTGGGCGCCGGGAATCTCGGCATAGACAACCGGGGCGCGCGCTCCCTCCCGGAAGGCCTGTACGAACCGACGAGCCTCCTCCACCGGCGCGAGCGAATCGGACGCGCCGTGGATCACCAAGAAGGGTGGGCTCGCGGTGTGAATCCGGCTCACCGGTGAGGCCTTGTCGTATAACTCCGGAGCTTCCTCGATGGACGCCTTCATGACCTGCCTCTCGGTAAGCCGGCGCAGACCCTCATGCGGCCACACGCCGTGGCGGTCGGTCAGGTCGTAAACCCCGTAGAACGGCACGCAGGCGCGCACCGACGTATCCACATCCTCGAAGCCCGGCTGGTACTCGGGATCGTTCACCGTGAGCGCCACCAACGCGGACAGATGCGCCCCTGCCGAGCCCCCCGTGACCACGACGAAGTCCGGGTCCGCGCCGTATTCGGCGCCGTGCTCGCGGATCCATTTCAGCGCGTTCTTTACATCGATGAGATGCTCGGGGAAGGTCGCGTGCGGGCTCAGTCGGTAGTTGATGCTCACGCAGACCCATCCGCGGGAGGCCAGGTGGTACATGAGCGGCAGCGCCTGCACATTCTTTGAACCCGTGATCCAGGCGCCACCATGGACCTGTAGCAATGTCGGACACCCGGTCGGCTGCGAGGCATGGCGGTAGACGTCGAGGCGGAGGTTGAGGCCGCCAATCCGCACAAAGGGGATATCACGCACGCGCTCCACGTCGGGGCGACGGATCGGAAAGGGGCGGAGGATCCGCCACCAGTCCAGAGAGCGCGAGAACTTCGCACCCAATTCGGGGAGGATCTCGGAAGCGTAAGCAGAGCCGAGCCCATCCTGGAGCGCCGCCTCGATGACCGGGGCGGTGTCCCGCGCCCGCCAGTAGAGATGCCCCAGTGCAACCCAGGAAAGCAGCGTGATCCCGAGCCCCAGCTGCCCCGGCCAGGCACTCAGCGCTCCCGCCCAGACGAAGCCCGCGGTGAAGATCGCCTGCCAGAGGACGTGATGCAGGGCGAGCTCCCCCGTGAGCCAGGCGGCGCCAAAGCTCAGGAACGCGCGCCCGGGCCCAGCGGAGGCCGGACGGTACGCGTTGTACGTGAACCACGCACCCCAGAGACTGACCAGAAGAAACAACCAGGGCATCGGCCGCTCCTCGTCACGCCGTGCGTGGCTCGGATGCTAGCGCAGCTATCTCGGCGCGCCCCCATCCGCCTACGCGTTGACGCCCTCCTTGGTCGCACCATAAACTGGGCGCGCCGGGGCAGACCGGAGATCGCAGGTAGGGACAAGAGATGGCACGAGTTCGCTTTCCCGAAGGCTTTCACTGGAGCACCGCGACGGCCGCGTACCAGATCGAGGGGGCGTGGCTGGACGACGGGAAGGGCGAGTCCATCTGGGATCGCTTCGTACGCACGCCGGAGCGGATCAAGAACGGTGACACCGGTGACGTCGCGTGCGATCACTACCACCGGTATGCCGAGGACATCGCGCTGATGCGCGCCATGAACCTCACGAGCTATCGCTTCTCCGTCGCCTGGCCGCGCATCCAGCCCAGCGGAAGCGGCGCACCTAACCCGAAGGGCCTGGATTTCTACAACCGCCTGATCGACGCGCTGCTCAAAGCGGGCATCCGGCCCTTGCCCACGCTCTACCACTGGGACCTTCCCCAGGCGCTGGAGGATGCCGGCGGCTGGCCGCGGCGGGATACGGCCTGGCGTTTCGCCGACTATGCCGAGACCGTGATGCAGGCCTTCGGCGACCGCGTCTCGCATTGGTTGATCTTCAACGAGCCGGTCATCTTCACCACCATTGGCTACCTGGCGGGCCTGCACGCACCCGGCCGACGGGATCGCGCAGCCTTCCTGCGCGCGACACACACCGTGAACCTGGCCCAGGGGGAGGCCTTTCGCGCCATGCGCGCCGTAAGCTCCGACGCCATGCTCGGAACGGCGTTCAGCATGTCCCCGTGCGAGCCGGCGACCGACTCTGCGGCGGACGCGGCGGCCGCCGAGCGCTTTCACCGCTTCATCAACACATGGTCCCTGGAACCGGTGCTCACCGGCCGGTATCCAGAGGCCTATCTCGACGGAGTGCCGCTCGCGGCGATGGGCGTTCAGAACGGCGACCTCGAGCGCGTGCGGGCGCCGCTCGACTTCATCGGGATCAACCTCTATTTCCGAACCCTGGTGGCCAACGCCCCCGATGATCCCCATCTCGGAGCCTTTGCCGTCGGCCCTCTCGGCGGCGCCGATGGACCCCGCACGGACTTTGGCTCGGAGGTTTGGCCCGATGCGCTCTACGACATGGTCATGCGCATCACGCGCGACTACGACCGTCCCGTGATCGAGATCACGGAGAACGGCTGCGCGTACAACGATGCTCCCGATTCGGCCGGGCATGTGAACGACCAGCGTAGGATCGACTTCTACCGCGGCTACCTGAGCGCCCTGGCGCGAGCCATCGAGGAGGGCGCTGACGTCCGCGGCTACCACGCCTGGAGCCTGCTCGACAACTTCGAGTGGGCCGAGGGCTACAGCAAGCGCTTCGGACTCGTCTACGTGGATTTTCCAACGGGCAAGCGTACGCTCAAGGCGTCGGGCCAGTGGTATGCGCGCGTCGCGGCCGAGGGCGGCTTCGAAGCCTGACTGGAGCGACTCGGCCGAAAGGCCAGCGCCTGCCCGCTCAAAGCGGCAAAGCTCTTCCGCGCTCGAGCCGTCCGCTCTTACGCCTACGCTACCTGCGGCCGCCGCGATGCTGCCGCTTCCCCCTCCACTGATAGCGCGCCAGCGAGACGCGACCGCGCGCATCGAAGCGGAGGCCCTCCCGTTCGAGCAGCCGAACCTGGAGCCCCTCCCATCCCGGTAGGGCGCGTGGACTGACCTCGCCCTTTGCATTGATGACCCGTTGCCACGGCACGCCGCTGTCACCTGGGAGCGCATGGAGCGCGTAGCCAACGAGCCTGGCGTGTCGGGGAAAGCCCGCCAGACGCGCCACCTGCCCGTAGGTCGCCACCCGGCCAGGGGGAATACGTCGCACGACCGCGTAGATGCGGGCGTAGCTGCCCTGCGCTGCCTGTCTCGCCACCCGCCCGATCTTATGCGACGGGACTTCGGGGCCCACGCCGGCCTCGCGCCCCTTGCCCCGGGCAAACTTGACTAATTGGTACAGTTTGTTACACAGTCTCTTTGGGCGCCGGGCCCGGGGACCGACGCAATGGTGCTCCCCGGGGGGCCGAAGGCGCAGATGCAAGGGAGGTCCATGTCCGTCATCACTCTCACCTCGAACGCTGTCCGCAAGGTCCGCGAGCTCATTGCGCGCGATGGACGCGAAGGCTACGGACTG
>DAOVBF010000111.1 GCA_030673955.1 Deltaproteobacteria bacterium | reverse complement strand
CGCCGTCCACGCGGAACTCTGGCTCGAGCCGCGCTACGAGCTCGACGCGGCGCTCGCACACGCCATGGCCCAGCTGACCGTCGCCGAGGGGCTCTACGATGCGGACTACGTCCGCGAGCAAACGGACCTGCCTCTGCTCGTGCGCGAGGACACCGGCCGCTTCCTGCGCGAGGCGGATCTCGAGGCCGGCGGCAAGGACGATCTGCTCTACTTCTGGGACGAGGCGAGGGGGGCACTGGCGGAGGTCCCCGGCTGCCAGGGCGAGGACGGGCGCTCTCTCGCCCTCAACGGGGCGCGACCCGCCCTCGACGGTCGCTTCTTCGTCCGAGGGGCGAACGGCGAGCGGATCGCTTTGCGGCCCGTCTTCGAGCGCCTGCGCGAGCACCTCACCGCTTACACTCCCGAGCGTGCCGCTGCGATCACCTCTGTGGCTGCATCGGTCATCCGGCGGGTCGCACGCGAGATCGCGGCGGCCCGGCGCGCCATGATCTTCGCCTCCTGGGGCGCGTGCAAACACTACCATAGCGACCTCTTCCAGCGCGGCATGATTCTGATCATGGCGCTCACCGGAAATCAGGGCCGCGCCGGCGGTGGCCTGCGCGTGGCCGCGTGGTGGGCGATGAACGGCTTCGAGCGGATGGCCGCCGCCGAGCCTTACATCTCGTTGCGCGACCGTGTGCGCCTCATGCTGACGCTGTTTCGGGGTCTGACGCCGCGCGACTACGAGAATTTCTACACGGGCTTAGGCGAGACCCGCTCGGTGACGCCGCTGATGCCCTGGCTCTACGTCCACGGCGGATACAAGGAGCTCTGGTCCCGACCGGAGCTCGGGGATCCAGCACTCGCGCGCCCCTTCGACGATTACGTGCGTGAGGCGCTCGAGCGCGGCTGGGTGCCTGTACATCCGCCGGCCGACCGTCAACCGCGTGCGTTGGTCTTCACTGGGACGAACCCGCTCCGGCGCTGGCCCGCGCCTCAGCTTGCGCGGGAGCACCTCTGGCCGAAGCTCGACCTCATCGTGGCAGCGAACTTTCGCATCAGCACGACCGCGATCGAGGCCGATTACATCCTGCCCTGCGCGGCCTACTACGAGAAGTTCGGCGTGAAGTACGCCCAGACCTATGTGCCGTATATCATCGTGGCGGAAAAGGCCGTGGAGCCCCTCGGCGAAGCCAAGCCGGAGTGGGAGATCTTCGGGCGCCTCATCGAAAGGACCCAGGCCCGTGCGCGCGCTCGTGGCGTCTCGACGGTGCGCGGGTCCCACGACCAGCCGCTGGATCTGTCCCAGGTCTACGACCACTGGACGGACCACGGGCGCTACGACCCCTCCAACGTCGAGGCCGCGCTGGACGAGCTGCTGCGCAAGACACCGATTACGGGAGGGGTCGGGATCGAGGAGTCGCTCCGGGTGGGCGCCGTGCGGATCACGAAGCCGGGGCGCTTCACGCCGCTACATGCGACGTGCAGCGACTACCGGCCGGACGACACCTACGCTCCGCACCGCTGGTTCGTGGACGGGAAAATGGCGTGGCCGACCTTCACGGGTCGTCAGCAGTTCTACATCGACCATCCCTGGTACGCGGAGGCGGGCGAGATCCTACCCGTGCACAAGGAATCCCCCGCGGCCGGCCAAGGGCTTCCTCTGCGGCTGACGGGGGGCCACACGCGCTGGAGCATTCACGCCATCTGGCGCGATCACGACCTCATGCTGCAGCTGCAGCGTGGCGAGCCGGTCTGCTTCCTGAGTCCGGTCGACGCGGCTGCCCGCGAAATCCGGGAAAACGACCGCGTGCGCATCCGGAACCGCTCGGGCGCGTTCGAGCTGCTTGCCAAGCTTACGGCGAGTGTCCAGCCGGGGTCGGTGATCGTCTACCACGCCTGGGAGCCGTACCAGTTCCGCGGCTGGCGCGGATCGCAGGAGCCGGTGGAGTCGCCCTGGAAGGCCCTCCACCTGGCAGGCGGCTACGGCCAGATCCACTATCGGATGTACTACGGGGCGCCCAGCTACGGCCCGCGCGGGGACGCCGTCGAGGTGGAGCGGGTCTAGCTCGCAAAGGAGGGTGTCGCGTGGACGCGGAGGTTCTGGAGGGGTTGGTCGGACACGACGAACGCTGCGCGGCAGTGCGCAGCCGTGCCTATCGCCTCTTTGCCGAGGCGCTCGAGTATCCCGACGAGTCGCTCATCGAGACGATCCGGACGGGCGAGCTGGCGGGAGCGTTGCAGGAGGCCCTCGGGGCGCTCGATCCCAAGCTCCTGGATGAGATCGACTGGGACGCGCTCCGGGACGGCGGACAGGGGGACGATCTGTCCGTCGAGTACACCCGGCTCTTCGATGTGGGGGTTTCCGGTCCGCCGTGTCCCCTGTACGGTGGTCTCTACGGCGGTGCGCGCATGAAGACAATGGAGGAGGCGGTGCGCTTCTACAATCACTTCGGGCTCACGCTGACGGACAAACCGCGGGAGCTACCGGATCACCTCACGACAGAGCTCGAGTTCCTCCACTACCTTGCCTTTCGGGAGGCCGAGGCGCTCCAGCGCGGCGAAGATGCCGGGCCCTTCGTGCGCGCGCAGCGCGACTTCATCGACCGACATCCGGGTCGCTGGGTGCCGAAGCTCGATGAGCGCCTCGAGCAACACCATCCGATGCCCTTCTTCCGAGAGCTTGTTCGTGGGCTCGTGCGCTTTCTGGAGCACACCCGCTCCTCGTTGCTGGAGCGCGCTGGATCCGCCCCGGCCAGCGACAGGCAGACCTGATTCTCGAGCGCCCTGGCCCGGAGGTGCAGGCGCGGCGGCGCTACACGCCGGACGACGGCGGCGCCTGAAAGAGGTCAGACACGGACTCGGAGGGTTCTTCCGTCGCTCCCTCGACCGGCTTGGGGGTGGCCCGTGCCGCCCGCTTCGGCCTGCGCTCAGCCTTCTCGCGGCGGGTCGTCTTTCGGCGGGGCGTTTTTCGCGTCTCCGCCGTTTCGACGAAGCGCTCGAGTTGGCGCAGAGCGCTCAAGATTTCCTTGCGGGCGCGCGTGTTGAGGTTGCGCCAGCTCCGCTCTCCCTGCGCCTCGAGACGTCCGAGCCGATGGCTTCCCTCACGCAGAAGGCGTGCTGCTTGTCGTCGGTACTTTGTCTGAGCTTCCTCGATCTGTCGTTCGAGCTGACTCAGCTGCGAGCGAACGCGCCGCGAGAAATCCCGAAGCGTAGCGGGGAGCTCTTGCTCCAGGCGATCAAACGCGGCGCTGGTGCGCGCTCGTCCTGACGCTGCCACCCGCCCGGTCTTCTTTCGCGCAGCCTTCTTTCGTGTGCCCTTCTTGCTCTTTGCCTTGGCTTGTGCGGCCATCGTGGTGAGTTCCTCCGTGGGCTCATTGCTTCGTTACGTCGGTGCCGTTGGGGTCCCCTCGACCGTGCCACCCGAGTCTATCACGCGGGGGGCGGGTGAATCGGCCCTCCATCGTCGCCGGGGGGAGTGGAACGTTCCGGGAACGAGGGCAGCCCCGGGATCGCATCCTCCCTCGTCCGGTCGCGCGTGCGGATCCGGGAGCGAGGTCCTGCAAGGGGAGCGCGGGCCGCTGGCGGGGGCTCCATGCAGACACAATCCGCTGTCTCACGTCCCTCCCGGGTTCGGCATGCGTTCCGACGGCACGGGAATCCGGCACCGCGTTGACCGAGAAAAAAGGGGAGCGTCGGCCAGGGGCAGCCCGCAACGACTCTGGAGGGTTTCGGCCTCGGTTTGTGTCGTTCCCGACGGTATCTCGCCAGCGCTCCGACTTGGAAGGCGACCCGCGCGCCACGAGGCCGAGGAGCCTGGCACGGGTGTGACGAAACGCCTCGTATCAGCTCTCGAGCTCGATCCGGAAGCGTCTCGACATCGCCCGCTCGTAGGTGGCCGGCGAGAGTCGCGATAGCAGGCGCGCCAGACGCCCGACCCGCGATAGCACGAGCAGGCGCTTTCCCGAGCACGCGCCGCGGTAGACCGCGTCCGCGACCTCTTCCGGGGCGGCCACCCGACCGAACCTGGATTGGGGGCGCGGGTTGGGGCGCCCGCTGCCGTCCAGGGCGTTGAGCTCGATGTTCGTGGCCGTGAACCCGGGACAGACGATCATGACCCGGACGCCCTGGCTCGAGAGTTCGCAGCGCAGTGTCTCGAACAGGCCGTGGAGGGCATGCTTGCTCGCTGCGTACCCGCTTCGCCCCAGCAAAGGTGTGAAGCCCGCGATGCTCGACGTGACGATGATCATGCCTTTGCGCGCCAATAGGGAGTCGAGAGCCGCCTTTGTGCAATACAGCGAGCCGAAGAAGTTCACCGCCATGACCTCTTGGTACACGGAGAGCTCCGTTTCCACAAAGCGGCTGCGCTGAGTGATCCCGGCGTTGTTGATGAGCAGGTCGACGCCCCCGAATCGTTCCTCGACGGCACGCATCGTCTTCCTACACTGATCGGGGTCGGTCACGTCGCAGGCGTGTGCAGCAGCCTCGATCCCGGCTTTGGCAAGCGCCTGCGCGAGCGCGTCGGTCCCAGCGGCATCCCGGTCGAGCGCAGCGATGCGGGCGCCTGCCCGCCCGAAACGGAAGCACAGCGCCTGGCCAATCCCGCCGGCGGCGCCGGTCACGACCACCACCTTGCGCTCGAACGACCCGTCAGCTGCCAAGCCCCAGGCCTTTCGCCCGCAGGTAGTGACGGAACACTTCCTCGCTGGTGAGTCGAGGCACGTAGCCGAACTCCGACTTGAGCTTCGTGTTTGAGAGGACCGGCCGATACTGCAGGAAGAGCGTCTGCTCCGGGCCGTACTGCGAGAGGCGCAGGCGGACCCCGACCCAGAGGGCCGCCTTGAGCAGCCTCACTGGCAGCGGCAGGTACGGCTTGCCGAGGGTCTTCGCGATCTGCTCGAGCGAAAGCGTGCCGTCCGCTGCCACGTTGTAGACGCCGACGCCGTCTTCATGGATGCCCTTCAAGAGGCATCCTACGACGTCCTCGTCCCAGATGAACACGAACGGAGCGGCCGCGCCGCGAACGTCGATCACCCGTCTTCCCTCGAAGAGATCGGTGATCTGATTCGCCGCCTTCTCGCCGAGGATGGTGCATACGCGGAAAACGAGCTGCTGCAGCTCGGGGCGCTCCTCGCGATGCCGGGCCAGCATCTCCTCGACGAGCCGCTTATGGTGGGAGTAGGAGAACTCCTCGTTGCCCCGCAGCGGGTCTGCCTCCGTGAGACGCTCCGGATTGTCCGCGTGATAGCCGTAGCCTGCGCCGCTGCTCGTCACGATGATCTTTCGCACCTTCGCCTCGGTGCACGCTGCGAGGACGTTCCTCGTGCCTTCGACGTCGACGGAGTATTCGAGTTCGCGGCTCGCTCTTCCCGGCGTGACGATGAAAGCGAGATGCGCCACGGTATCGATACCGTGGCGCATCTCGCTTTCATCGTCACGCCGGGAAGAGCGAGCCG
>DAOVBF010000156.1 GCA_030673955.1 Deltaproteobacteria bacterium | reverse complement strand
CTTGGTCTGTCGCTGCGCGCTCTGCGTACAGGAGTTCACCGGCCAGCCCCTGCTCCGGGAGGAGGACGTCCCCGAGGATGTGCGTCCCATCTCGATCTCACCGGTGGGCCGCTACGCCGTCCAGTTCGCATGGTCGGACGGTCACGACTCCGGCATCTACACCTTCGAGCACCTGCGGGCCGTTTGCCCCTGCTGCGCGGGGGACGAATCCGGAGCCCCTTGAAGGACCTCGGCCACTCGCCTGCCTCAAGCCCGCGGAGTCGTGCGCCAATGCCCGAGGGGCTGTGAGCTTGGACCTGCTCAGCTGGGCCGAACGCTTCGTGGCCACGTCGTCTGTCTCCCACGAGGGCAACCGAGCCATCGCAGCCTGTGCGGCGGAGCTGCTTCAGGAGGCCGGGCTCGAGGCACGGCTCGAGACGGTAACCATCCGCGACACCGAGCACCGGGTGGGGATCTCGGACCGGGGGCCGCCAGCGGACGCGTCCGATGGCGAGGGGCTCCTGCTCGTCACCCATCTGGATACGGTCCCGCCGGGGGACGTAAGCGCCTGGACGGCCACCGGCGGCAATCCATTCCGCCCCACGCGTGACGGCGATCGGCTGTACGGCCTCGGCTCCGCGGACGCCAAGGTCGATTTCGTGTGCAAGGTGGCGGCGCTCGCCGGCATCGCCCCCCGGCAGCTGCAGCGCCCGGTGCGGATCGTTGGCACTTTCGGGGAGGAGATCGGACTGCTCGGGACGAAGTGGCTGGTGGACTCGGGCAAGACAGAGGGGTTCCGCTACGCGTTGGTCGGGGAGCCGTCCGAGCTCGTCGCGATCCACGCCCACAAGGGCTATGCCGTCTTCGAGGCGCGCGTCCCGCTCCAGAACCTTCCCACGCCACCACCCTGCCGCGTCGAGCGCATCCACTTGGACGGCGTCTCCGTGCACTCGAGCACGCCGCATTTGGGCCGGAACGCCATTGAGGCCACCCTGGAGCGCTTGGCCCTGCCCGACGTGGTCGGCTGGGCGGAGCTCGAGGGCGGAGGTCCCGTGAACCAAGTGCCCGCGCAGTGCTCCGCGACCCTGCTCCTGGCAGACGCCACCCGAGCCGGGGCTTCCGGGCTCGCGGGCGACGTCTATGACACGCAGCCTTTGATCGCCTTCCACCGAGCCTGGCGTCGGCTGCTTGCACGGCTGAGCGAACATCGAGATCCGGAGTTCGACCCCGACCACACGGTCGGAAGTCTCGGACGTGTCAGCCTGCGGAAGCGGAAGGCCGTCTTCAGCTTCGACCTGCGCCCGATTCCCGGCGTGGACCCGGAGCGCGCGGTCGAGCCGCTGGCAGAGTTCGCAGAGCTCGAGTGTCAGCGCCGGAATCCGCCGCTGGCGACACCGCTCGAATCCCCGCTCGTCCAGGCTGTCGGACTCGCGCAGGAATCGCTGGGGCTCGAGCGCCACTTCGCCACAAAAGCCACCTGCACCGAGGCGGGCCTGCTGGCGCAAGCCGGGCTCGACGCGGTGGTGCTGGGTGCCGGAGCGTCGGTGGGCAACGTCCACGGTCCGAACGAGCACACGCGGATTCCAGAGCTGTTTCTGGCGCGCGATCTCTATCGAGACGTGATCCGTCGGCTCTGCATCGACTCCGCTCTCACTCCTGACGGTAGGAAGCCATGTTCCTCCTGAGGCCAGCGCGCTTCGAAGACCGGGCCGCGATCCTCGATCTCGCACGCTTGCTGGACAGCCCCAACCTTCCGATCAACGAGCGCCTCCTGGACAAACGGCTGACGCGCTCGGAGCGCGCCTTCCTGGAGCCCGGACCGCCCTCCGCCGAGCGCGTGTACCAGTTTCTGCTCGTGGACCCAGCGGAGCGCGTGGTCGGAACCTCCGCCATCTTCTCCAAGCACGGCACACCCGAGATGCCTCACATCTACCTGCGCGTGGGCTGGGAGGAGCGCCACGCAAGCAGCGTCGACATCAGCATGGAGCACCGAACCTTGCAGCTCGGGGCATCCACCGACGGCCCCAGCGAGATCGGTGCGCTCATCCTGCATCCCGACGCACGCAGCCATCCCGGCTGGCCAGGCAAGCTGCTCTCGTGGGGACGCTTCGCCTATATGGCGCTCCATCCCGCGTCCTTCGAGAACCGGATCCTGGCCGAGATGCGTGCCACGCTCGACCCGCAGGGCCGTAGCGCGTTCTGGCGCGCGTTCGGGAAGCGCTTCACCGGCATGACCTATGCCGAGGCGGACCGGCGCAGCGCGGTGGACAAGAAGTTCATTCTCGATCTCTTTCCCAAGACTCCCTTCTACGCGTCGCTGCTCGACAAGGATGTGGCCCAACAGCTGGGAGAGGTTCACCCCGAGGCGCGACCCGCGCTGCGCCTGCTCGAGCGGGCGGGATTCGGTTGGATCGGCGAGATCGATCCCTTTGACGCCGGGCCGTACTTCGGTGCCGCTCTCTCGGAGGTGGTTCCCGTGCGCGAGACCCGCCGCGCACGTATCGCCAGCGGCGAGCCGCCGGAGGACGCCGACCCCTGGATCGTCTCCGCCGAAGAGGGGGGAAGCTTCCGCGCCGTCGCCACGCGTGCGGCCCGCGAGGAGGATGAGGTGCGCCTTTCCAAGGACGCTTGCAGGCGCTTGGTCACGAGACCCGGCGACGAGGTGGCCTGACCCCGCTTCCGGTCTCGCGGCGTGGAGGAAAGGCGCATGGCTGAGGAGTCGCCCTTCAAAGCGCGCGGTGACTTCATCGAAGGCCGCTTCACGTTGCCGGCGCAGCCGTGTGGGGAGATCCCGCTCGAAGACCCGGGCGACCTGCATGCGCTCCAGGGGACGTTCCCG
The DNA here is from genome assembly GCA_030673955.1 of Deltaproteobacteria bacterium. Lineage (GTDB taxonomy): Bacteria > Myxococcota_A > UBA9160 > SZUA-336 > SZUA-336 > SMWZ01. Next base: position 1,491 of record DAOVBF010000156.1, on the reverse strand, counting down.
TTCGCATCAGCGTCGGTGGAGCACGCGGTCGAGAGCGCGCGCCGTGCCTTCCCCGCCTGGCGCGATGCCCGTGCAGAGGAGCGCGCGGATTGTCTGCGGCGTCTTGCCGACCTGATCCGCGCCAACGCCGAGCCGCTGGCAAAGGTCATCGCCGTGGAGGCAGGCAAGCCCCTCTGGGAAGCCCGCACCGAGGTCAGCGCGATGGTCAACAAGGTGCAGATCACCCTGGACGAAGGCCTGACGTTGATTCGCAAACGCGAGGTCGAGCTCGCCCCGGGCCAGGTGGGGCGCTGGCGCGCGCACGCGCGCGGCGTGCTCGCGGTGCTGGGTCCCTTCAATTTTCCGGGTCACCTCCTGCACGGGCAGGTCGTGCCGGCGCTGGCCACCGGCAACAGCGTGGTGATCAAGCCCTCCGAGCGCACGCCCGCCGTCGGACAGCTCTACGCGGAGCTGGCCTCGCAGGCGGGTTTTCCGGCGGGTGTCTTCAACCTGGTTCAGGGCGACGGGAAGCAGGGCGCGAAACTCGCGACGCACCCGGACGTGCAGGGCGTGCTCTTTACCGGGTCCTACGCCGTCGGGCGGCAGATCCTGGAGGCCTCGCTGGATCAGCCATGGAAGCTCGTAGCGCTGGAGATGGGCGGCAAGAACGGCGTGCTCGTCTGCGAGGACGCGGACCTCGACGCAGCCGCGCACGCGATCGCGTTCGGCGCCGCGGTGACGGCCGGCCAGCGTTGCACCGCGACGAGCCACGTGATCGTCCTGCGCGAGGTGGCCGCCGGACTGATCGAGCGCCTGACGCGGATTCTGAAGCAGATCCGTGTCGGCTATCCGCTGGACGACGACGTCTTCATGGGACCCCTCATCTCGGCCGATGCGCGCAAGCATCACACCCGGGTCCTCGAGTTCGCGCGAGAGGAGGGGGCCGAGGTCCTCGTGCAAGGCGGACCGGTCGACGGCCCGCGGGCGGGTCACTACGTTCGCCCGAGCCTGCATCGCGTGCCGGCGCTATCGCCAGAGAGCCCTTACCAGCGCGAGGAGCACTTCGTCCCAGACCTGTTCGTGCTCGAGGTAGACTCCTTCGAGGAGGGCAGCGCGGCACTGAATGCCACGGAGTACGGGCTGGTCGGCAGCGTGTTCACGCGCGACCGCGAGTACTTCGAGCGCGCCTATCGCGAGAGCCGGCTGGGACTCCTGCACTGGAACGCGAGCACGGTCGGAGCCACCTCACGGCTGCCCTTCGGCGGCGTCGGCCGCAGTGGGAACGATCGACCCGCAGGGGTGCTCTCGACCGTATACTGCACCTATCCCGTGTCGAGTCTCGAGGTCGAGCAGCCGGGTGAGGCAGCGAGGGTTCCGGGATTTCCGGGCACGCGATGATGCACACCCTATTGATGGGTGATCCAACCCACTTTTCCATCGTGGGCGGCGCCAATCCGCACACGCGCGATCGCTACGGACTTCGCAAGCGTGTCGACCGCGCGCTCGCCATCC
>DAOVBF010000165.1 GCA_030673955.1 Deltaproteobacteria bacterium | reverse complement strand
CCCGCGTTCAAGGTGCTCGGCAACGGGACCCTGCTCGAGCTGGCCCAGAACCCGCCGACCAGCCGCCGTGCGCTCGCGCACCGCAAAGGCGTCACCGAGCTGGTCCGGCGACGCATGGGCAACGAGATTCTGGAGGGCGTGCAGCGTGGCCTCGAGGGACCGGAGCATCCCCCGCTCGAGCACAAGTCACCAGGCGGCGGCCGCAAGCGCCTCGACCGGCGCGGCGAGATCCGCCTCGAGCACCTGAAGCGCTGGCGCGGCGTCCGCTCGAAGGAGCTGGGGATGGATCCGGGGGTGCTCTGTCCCAACGCCGTGCTCGAGCAAGTCGCCTCGGCCAACCCGAAGTCGATCGAAGATCTCGGCAAGCTGGACTCGGTCCGGGGCTGGCGGCTGGATGCTCTCGGCGGGGATGTGCTCGCGGCGCTCGGGCCCGCGGCCAGCGCCGCACCATCCGAGGCGAAGCGCACCAAGGCGGAGCCAGCCGGCGTGAAGAGACGACACGGGCGCCAGCTGGAAGAAAAGCCAGCTCCCAAACAAAAGCGCAATCCGTCCTAGGCCTGAGCCGAGGGCCGAGTGCGAACCCCGAGGCCGGTGGGGTACCTTCGGCATCCGGGAGCATCCGGTTTGAACCGCATCGATCCCATTCCGACGGATGCGCTCGCGGAGCGGCGAGCGCGTTTTCAGGCCCAGCTCGGCGACGGGGTGGCCCTCATCCCGGGCGCCAAGCGTGTCTACCGCTCGCATGACGTGGACTACGTGTTCCGTCAGCGATCCGACCTCTTGTACCTGACCGGATTCGACCAGCCCGAGGCGCTCGCGCTTTTCACGCGGGATCGCTTCGTGCTCTTCGTACAGGACCGCGACCCGAAGGCCGAGACCTGGACCGGCCGCCGGCCCGGGGTCGAGGGAGCGGTTCGCGACTACGGCGCCGACGCGGCCCATCCCATCGGCGAGCTCGCAGAGCGGCTACCTCCGTACCTCGAGAACGTGCCGCGCCTGTACCATCGCTTCGGCGACGATCACCCCTTCGACCAGATCGTGCTCAAGGCGCTCGAGCAGGTGCGGAGTCGGGTGCGCTCCGGTATCACGGCCCCCGAGGAGATCACGAGTCCGCAGACCCTGCTCTACGAGATGCGCCTCGCGAAGGACGCGCGTGAACTCGCAATCATGCGCGCGGCGGCGGACATCACGCGCGAAGCCCATCACGCAGCGGCACGGCTCTGTCGCGAGGGGACCTGGGAGTACGAGATAGAAGCCGCGCTCCACCAAGTGTTCCGGGCGCGCGGCGGCGCGGGCCCCGCTTACCCGAGCATCGTGGCGTCCGGGGCAAACGCGACGATACTCCACTACACCGAGAACGAGAGCCAGCTCGCCGCCGGGCAGCTCGTGTTGATCGACGCGGGCGTCGAGCTACACGGCTACGCCTCAGACGTGACGCGGACCTACCCGGTGGACGGCCGCCTCGAGGGCGCGGCGCGCGACGTGTACGCGGTGGTGCTGCGCGCACAGCAGGACGCGCTCGCGGCGATCCACTCCGGGACCAGTCTGCAGGCCATCCACGATGTGGCGGCACGGTCCCTTGTCAAGGGCCTGATGGAGCTAGGCGTGCTGGGAGGCGTCCCGGACGAGCTCTTCGAGGAGCAGGCTTACCAGCCCTTCTACATGCATACCACCGGACACTTCTTGGGGCTGGACGTCCACGACGTGGGCAACTACAACGTCGGGGGCAAGCCTCGACCGCTCGAGCCTGGCATGGTATTCACCGTCGAGCCCGGACTTTACTTCAGCGCAGAGAACGAACAGATCCCGCCGGAGCTGCGCGGGATCGGCGTGCGGATTGAGGACGATGTCGTGATCACGGACGACGGCTTCGAGGTCCTCACCGCCGCGATCCCGAAGCAGATCCAAGACATCGAAGCCTGGATGAGAGCCTAGAGGGGAGGAACCTACCCACTCGATCGCGGTCGTGGGCTTCGTCACCCCCGAGGGCGGTGTCGAGCCTACCGGAGATCTACATCAGAGCCTCAATGCGGCGGCTCCTGCGCGATGTCGCGGCGGGTCGGGCAGCCGCGGGAGACACGACGACGCCGGAGGACTACTCTATCCGGGCGAAATCTCGCGGGGTGGAGAAGGGCTGAGCGGTCCCTTGTCGCCTTTCCTTCGAGGGGAGGGGAGCGATGCGCTTACTCTGGATTCTCTTGCTTGTCCTGGCGGGGTCCCTGGCGGGCTACCTCATCACGCGCTTCGAACGGTCCGCGCCCGTCATCCAGACACGGGTGACGCCGATCTTTCTCGGCACGGAGCGCGATCACCAGTTCTACGTGTTCGACGAGGGCACCGGCGTCGAGGGAATCCGGGTCTGGCTCCGGAAGGGCGAGCTCGCTCACGAGCTCTTCGACGAGACCTACCCCGGGCACGTGCTGACCGGCGCCACGCTGAAGGTCCAGCGGCGCGTCGAGATCAGCCTGCGCCCCAAAGAGCTCGGGCTGACCGACGGCCCTGCCACGCTGCACATCGAGGCGCGCGATTACTCATGGGCCCGCAACCGCTCCCAGGTGTATATACCGCTGGTCATTGACAGCGAGGCGCCACGCATCTCGCTGCAGACGGGCCTGACCTACGTGCGGCGCGGGGGCGCGGAGGCGGCTGTCTATAAGATCAACGAGGAAAATGTCACGCATGGCGTCGAGTTCGGCGATCTCTTCTTTCCCGGCTTCCCTCATCCGGGAGATCCCAGCCGCCAGGTGGCCTTCTATGTGCTGCCTCCGAACGCCGAACCCGGCCAGAAGCCACAGGTCACCGCGATCGACCGAGCCCGCAACCGCTCGATGGTGCGCGTGCCGATCGAGATCATCGAACGCAGCTTCCCCACCGATCGGATCGAGCTCTCCGAAGCATTCATGGAGGAAAAGGTCAACGAGCTCCTGGGAAGTACGAGAGGGGACCTGCTCTCCTCCTATCTCAAGATCAACAGGGATATGCGCCAAGAGAACACGGAAAGGATCCGCCAGATCTGCCAGGAGTCGAGTCCCGACCGACTTTGGAGCGGACCCTTCCTGCAGCTCCCGAACTCGAAAGTGGGTGCCCGCTACGCCGAGAAGCGTACCTACCACTTCGAGGGACGCACCGTGGATAAGCAGGTGCACATGGGTTACGACCTGGCCTCGACCGCGCACGCGCCCGTTCTGGCCGCAAACGACGGCGTTGTGGTCTTTGCCGATCGGCTCGGTATCTACGGAAACACCGTGATCCTGGATCACGGGCTGGGAGTGTTCAGCCTCTACGGGCACCTTTCGGAGCTCGCGATCGAGAAGGGCGAGGCCGTGAGCGGGGGGGACAGACTGGGAAGCACGGGCACCACGGGCCTCGCGGGCGGCGACCACCTCCACTTCGCGATGCTCGTCAGCGGCGTCTTCGCCGACCCGCTGGAGTGGTTCGACGGGCGCTGGATCCGGGAACATATCGAGTCCAAGCTCTCGAACATGGTGCTCGAGAGCGGCTAAGGCCCGGCTTGTCCGTATCCCTTCCCAAAGCCAAGCGGGACTTCTGCCGGCGGCGGCTGCTGGCCTGGTACCGGGCGTCGCATCGCGACCTGCCATGGCGGCGGACCCGCGATCCCTATCGGATCTGGCTCTCCGAGACCATGCTGCAGCAGACCCGAGTCGAGACGGTGGTTCCGTACTACGAGCGCTTTCTCCAGAGCTTTCCGACCCTGGAGACGCTCGCCCTGGCTGACGAGCAGGACGTCCTGCGCGCGTGGGCAGGCCTGGGCTATTACGCGCGCGCACGGAACCTGAAACAGGCCGCCGAGTGCATACTGCGCGACCACTGTGGGGAGGTACCGCAGGACCCCGAGAAGCTCGGGGCCCTGCCGGGCGTGGGCCCTTACACGGTGGGTGCCATTCGCAGCATCGCCTTCCGTGAGCGGGCTGCGCTGGTCGACGGAAACACCGCACGTGTGATCTCGCGCTTGCTGGCCCGGCCCAGACTCGAGCCCGCCGTGCTCTGGCGAATCGCGGGAGAGCTGGTCCCCGCCTCCCGTCCGGACCAGTTCAATCAGGCACTGATGGAGCTCGGCGCAACGACGTGCACACCTCGCTCGCCCGACTGCGCGCGCTGCCCTATCCGGGCGGTCTGCGCCGCATTCGCCGCGGGCCGCCCCGAGGCCTACCCCGCCGCCAGGCGCAAGCCCAAGCCCCTGGAGGTGGAGGCGATCTCCGGCG
>DAOVBF010000180.1 GCA_030673955.1 Deltaproteobacteria bacterium | reverse complement strand
CCGACAACGCCGCCAGGCCGGAGAAGTTCGCCACGCCCGGCATCCACACGATCGAGCAGCTGGCGGAGTTCCCCGGTGGCGCCCCCGCCGAGCGTCAGATCAAGACGCTGGCTTACGTGGTCGGGGGCAAGCTGGTCCTCTTCCTGCTGCGGGGCGACCATGAGTTGAACGAGGTCAAGGCGATCGAGACCGTCGGAACGACGAACCTGCGTCCGGGTCACCCGGACGAGATCCGAGAGGCCCTGGGCTCTCTTCCGGGGAGCCTCGGCGCGGTCGGTGTGACGCACCTCCCCGTCTACGCCGATGCAGCGCTTCGCGGGCGTCGCGCTATGACGACGGGCGCCAACGAGGGCGGCTTCCACCTGCGGCACGTGAATGTCGAGCGCGACATCCCCGATCCGCGCTGGACCGAGCTGCGCAGCGTGCGGGCGGGGGACGCCTGCGTGAAGTGCGGTAAGACCCTCGAGGTTCAAAAGAGCATCGAGGTCGGCCACATCTTCAAGCTCGGACTGCGCTACTCGGAGTCGATGGGGGCCAGGGTTCTCGATGCCGGGGGCCAGGAGGTGCCGATCGTCATGGGCTGCTACGGCATCGGGCTGGAGCGGATCATGGCAGCGGCCATCGAGGCCCACCACGACGCGCAAGGCATTTGCTGGCCCGTCTCCGTCGCACCCTACGAGGTGGTGGTGACCGCGGTCAACGTGAAGGAGGCAGACCAGGCCAAGCAAGCCCTGCGCATCTACGCCGAGGCCAGAGAGGCGGGCTTCGAAGTCCTCCTCGATGATCGTGATGAGCGGCCGGGCGTCAAGTTCAAGGATGCGGATCTCGTGGGTATCCCCTACCGCGTCGTTCTCGGGCCGCGCGCGATGGCTTCAGGGAATGTCGAACTCTTCGAACGGGCGACGAGCAAGACCGTGGAGGTTCCACTGTCGGAGGTCGTGCCCGAGCTCAAGCGGAGAATCCAATGACACCGGCACCCCTCACGGTGCTCACTGAAGATGAGGAGATTTTTTGTAAGACGGTACGGGAGTTCTCGGCACAGGAGATCGCACCGCGTGTCGCGGAGATGGAGCGCAACGGGCGCTACGACCCGGAGCTCATCCCCAAGCTCTTCGATCTCGGTGTCATGGCGATCGAGACCCCCGAGCGCTGGGGCGGCGCGGGTGGGACGTTCTTCTTGTCGGTGCTGGCGGTCGAAGAGATCTCGCGTGTCGACGCCAGCGTTGGTGTGCTGGTGGACGTACAGAACACGCTCGTCGCGAACGCCGTCTTGCGCTGGGGCTCGGAATCCCTCAAGGAGCGGGTGCTCAGCAAGATGGCTTCGGAAACCGTCACGGCGTATGCGCTCTCGGAGGCCGCCTCGGGCAGTGACGCCTTCGCGCTCCAGACCCGTGCGGTCGAGGACGGTGGCGCGTACGTGCTTTCGGGTCGTAAGCTCTGGATCACGAACGCGGCCGATGCCGACATCTTCCTGATCTTCGCAAACGCCAACCCCGAGGCCGGCTACCGCGGCATCACCTGCTTCGTGGTCGAGCGTGACTCTCCTGGTTTTGAGGTGGGGCGGAAGGAGGACAAGCTCGGTATCCGCGCCAGCTCTACCTGCGAGCTCATCATGGATGGAGTGCGTGTACCCAAGGAGAACGTGCTCGGCGAGGTGGGCAACGGTTACAAGGTGGCGATCGAGACTCTCAACGAGGGCCGTATCGGGATCGGTGCGCAGATGGTGGGAGTGGCGCAGGGGGCGCTCGATGATGCCCTGTCCTACACCGCTGAGCGTCAGCAGTTCGGGAAGCCGATCGGCGCGTTCCAATCGGTGCAGTTTGAGCTGGCGCAGATGGCGACTGAGACCGAGGCGGCCCGGCTCATGGTCTACAACGCGGCGCGGCTCAAGGACGCCGGGGAGAGCTTCGTCAAGCAAGCGGCCATGGCAAAGTTTCTGAGCTCCGAAGTGGCCGAGCGCGTGACCTCTCTCGCAGTGGAGCTTCTCGGTGGGGTGGGCTACACGCGCGAGTACCCCGTCGAGAAGCGCTACCGGGACGCGAAGATCGGGAAGATCTATGAGGGTACGAGCCACATGCAGCTCCAGACGATCGCCAGATTGATTCAGCGGGATGCATGAGCTCGCGCCCCGTTGTCTACCTGCTTGACGCGCACTACCAGATCTTCCGGGCATACCACAGCCTGCCGGATCTGCGGGCGCCGGAGGACCTGGCGCCGGAGTTCGCGCTCTGCGCGGAGGTGACACGGGCACTCGGCATCCCCCTCTTCGAGATCGAGGGACTTTTCGGCAGGCTCGGGATCAACGCGATGCTCGAGCGTGTGCCGCGCTGGCGTGACTGATGGCGAATGCACTGAGCCTTTTGCGGTTGTTCATGGCTCCGCCGTTCGGTCTGCTCATGTCCCGCCCGGACGCACAGTCCGCGCTCTATGCCGCGCTTCTCTTCTGCGCCGCGGTTGCCACCGACCTCTTCGATGGCGTGGTTGCGCGTCGTCGCGGCACCGCGAGCAGACTGGGGGGGGCGCTCGATCACGCTGCGGATTTTCTCTTTGTCAGCGTCGGACTGGCGGCCATGGCGTGGCGCGGCGCGATTCTTTGGGTCTTGCCGGCGTTGGTCGTCCTGGCCTTTGCGCAGTACGTGATCGATTCACTCTGGGTCGATGGCGGACGCGAGCTTCGGATGAGCTTCATTGGCCGCTGCAACGGCATTCTCTACTTCGTGCCGGTCGGCGGCGACATCGCGGTCCGGCTGGGTCTCGCTGGTCTCGCGGCGCCGGTCGAGTGGGTGGCCTGGCTTCTGGTCGGGACGACGCTGGTCTCTATGGCGGATCGGCTATGCGCGCGCCCGACGCGTCTCCAAAGAGCTCGCGACTCGCGCGATTCAGAAAGATGAGGCCGATCATGGCGTTGAAGAAGATGAAGAAGTTGTGTTGGACGAAGCCGAAGATCGCCATCTCGCCCTCGTGATCGGGGAAAAGGATGACCCAGAGCACGATGGCGACGGAGCGCATGGGGCCCGGCGTTGCGGCGCCAAAGAAGATCACGGGCAGGTAACCCAGCATGTCGCCAAGCTGGGCTTCGATGCCGAAGAGCCGTAGCGCCAGGGTGTATACGCCAACCGCCGCGAGGAGCGCCGGAGAACGCATGAGGATCAGGGCGCCGTATTGCCACGCCCTGCCATTGCGGAAGGCGTGCAAGAGCGGTCGATCACGCAGGGTCGAGCCTCGCGCCAGCCTCGCGCGGAAGTACAGGTTGAACACCACGAAGAACGCACACGCCGCGAGCGCGATCCACGGAATGGCGTGGAAGACTTCGGGGAAGCGATCCCAACGCAGCAGCACGCCGATCGTCGCCCAGCCCAGCAGATAGTAGAACTCGCAGAACATGATGAAGAGCATGCTCGAGGCCACCTGCCATCCGGGCACGCCGTCACGGCGGTTCAGGTAGAGGGCCATGGCTCCTTTGCTGACCTGCTCATTCAGAATCGAGAGGATGTACGCACTGCCGCGAATGGGCAGGATGTCCCTGAAGCGGACCCTGGTATTGAACCAGTTGATGACGCGCCAGGTCACGAGCGAATCGATCAGAAAGTAGAAGAACGAGTAGGGGATCATGAGCATGAGCCATTTGCCCCAGCTCACGTTCTGGAAGCTCTCCAGCAGGTAAGGCAGAAAGCCTAGACCCTGTGCGGCGGCGGCGGCGTCCAGGCGACCGTAGAGATAGGCGAAGCAGCCCAGCGTGATGAGCCAGGGTAGCAGCCGCTGCCACAGGGGTGACTTGCGCTGCGTCTCGACCGTGTTCGCTCGAGGCTGGCTCATGCCTGATCGGGAAGCTCGAGGCTCCGGCGGATGGTCACGTCCAGCGGCTGCGGGGTGGATCGCCCCGTCCGCAGACGCCGGTCGAAGCGCCTCAGCACGTCCCGCAGCGCGCCCGCGACGCCCGCGAACGACACCCGCGTCGAGCCCGGCACGCCCGAAATGTTCTG
>DAOVBF010000244.1 GCA_030673955.1 Deltaproteobacteria bacterium | reverse complement strand
TTGAACAGGTTTCTCCTCGACCCGATCTCGCAGGTCTACAGCTTCGTGGTGCCGAACGTCGGCCGCCGCGCCGTCTGCCGCTTCTTCTTGAACCTGAGCGAGCCGGGGGCGTTCGTCAACGCTCTACTGCAGAGGAGATTGCATGATGCGGGCGCGACGGGAGCGCGCTTCCTGATCAACAGCACGCTCGGGGTGGCCGGTACCCTCGATCCCGCGACGCCGTGGGGACTCGAGCGGCGGCACGCGGACTTCGGCCAGACCCTCTTCTCCTACGGCGTCGGGAGCGGTCCCTACCTCGTGATTCCGATCCTGGGGCCCTCGACCGCCCGCGGCACCATCGGGCGAATCTTCGACGGTCTGCTGCGCGTCGACCTTTGGCTCCTCACGCCGGCATCGCAGGTCATCGTCGTTGCGGGAAACGGCGTCTCGGGTTACGCGGCGCATCGTGAACAGATGAAGGAGCTGCGGCGAAGCTCCGTGGACTTCTACGCCGTGCTGCGATCCGCCTATCTCATGGACCGGGAGGCGCTGCTCCGCGGCGCGCATGATGATTTCCAGGTGGGCACGGCCACGGCCCGGCCAATCCTCAGCGTGAGGGCGGGTCGGCGCTCCTCTCAGTGGTAGCGATCTTCTCTTCCAGAGCCTCTACGAGCGACTGGAAGCCGTCTCGTTTCACCACCGATGAGTACTCGGATCGCCGAAGGGCAAGCTCGCTCACGGTGCCGTTCAGATACACATCGATGATCCGCCAGCGTCCGTCGCGTTGGCGCATGCGATAATTGAGCCGGACCGACTCGCCATTGGATTGGACCAGTCGCGTCCCCACCAGGAACGTCTCGTGGGGCATCGGCTCGCTCCCTACGACTTCGAACCGCTCCCCGGAGTAACGGTTGAACCGGTCCGCATAGATCGAGATCGTGAGCCGGGAGAACGTGTCGACCCAGCGAAGCCTCTCCTCTTCGGAGAGCCCTCTCCAGTACCGGCCGAGCGACTTCTCCGCCAGGAACGGGAGGTCGTAGACGTCCTCGAGCACCGGAACCAGCCTCGCGTAGCGCCCTGCGTAGCCGTATCCCCCCTTCATAGCATCGATGAGCGCCGTATAGAGCCGCTCGACGCTGCCACGCGCCTCCGTCTCGGGCCGCTCCTCCGGCGCAGCTCTCGCTGCCCCGAACACGAGGCCGATCAGGAGTATGCCCGCGAGGGATACATTTCTGGATATCGAGATCGCCACACGCTCCTGCCGGCGGGCGCACCAAGCCCAAGAACCTCGTGCACATCGCTCCCGATGCGGAAGTGCGGATAAGTAGCATTAAGAGGTGCTCCGCGTCGATTCGGTCCCCAGCGCATCCGGCGGCGCGAACTGGGAGGTCGGATGCTCGTGTGTCAATAAAGTTGACTCGGGGCGACTCGGGGGGGATGCTGGCGCCCACTTGGGGTTCCCAACATCGAGGAGAGAGCTCATGCGTCAACGGCATCATGGCTTCGGCCTGCTGCTGATCCTGTTCGTGCTTGCCTGTGGCGGCAGCGATCGTCCGCCGGGTGAGATCGCGGGAGCGCGGCGCTCCGACGCTGCGCTTGCCGCCGCCGCCCGCGCCCAGAACGCTGCGCGCGAGGCCATCCTGGCTCGCTCGACGAGGGGCGTCGGCCGTCCGTCCAAGCGCATCCTCTTCGGCGATCTCCACGTCCACACCACCTACTCCCTCGATGCCTTCCTCTTCTCGCTGCCGTTGATGGCCGGCGAGGGCGCGCACCCCCCTGCGGACGCTTGCGACTTCGCGCGCTACTGCGCAGCGGTCGACTTCTTTGCCCTGACCGATCACGCTGAGAGCCTCACGCCAGCCCACTGGGCGGTCGAGAAGCAGAGCATCCGCGATTGCAACGCCCGCGCGGGCGATCCTTCCGACCCCGACCTCGCGGCCTTCATCGGCTTCGAGTGGACCCAGGTGGGCCTCTCCCCGGAAACACACTTCGGCCACAAGAACGTGATCTTCCCCGGCATCGAGGAGGAAGAGGTCCCGCCGCGTCCCATCAGCTCGCTGCCCGACACGGGTAGCGGACTCTTCGGGGGTCTCGAGCTGGTCAAGAGAATGCGCTGGTTCGACCCGCTGGGCTGGGGCGAGTACGCCGACTTCTCGTGGCTGCTCGAAGCACTCGCCTCCACGCCGCGCTGTGCCAAGGGCGTCGACACCCGCTCGTTACCGGTCGATTGTCACGAGAACGCTCCAACTCCGGAGCTCCTGTTCGCGAAGCTCGCCCAGGGGGGCTACGACGTGCTGGTCATTCCGCACGGCACCACCTGGGGCTTGTACACGCCTCCGGGGAGCGCGATGAACAAACAGCTCACGCGCCGCAACCACGATCCTGAGCAGCAGCGGCTGATCGAGATCATGTCCGGCCACGGAAACTCAGAGGAGTATCGCGCCTGGCGCGAGTTCGAGCTGGACGAGAACGGCGAGAAGATCTGTCCGGCGCCGACGGCGGATTATCTGCCCTGCTGCTGGCGGGCCGGCGAGATCATGCGCGCGCGTTGTGGCGATCTTCCGAAAGAGGAGTGCGAGGCCCGCATCGAAGCAGCGGAGCAGCTTGCGTTGGAAGCCAATGTGGCACCGCACCTCGTGTTCCCGGACACGAGCGCAGAGGACTGGCTCGACTGCGGGCAGTGCCGGGACTGCTTCAAGGCCTCGTTCGGCTACCGACCCCGGGAGTCGGTGCAGTACACGATGGCGCTCTCGAACTTCGATGAGACCGACGAGGGCGGGGTCCCCCTGCGCTTCCGGTACGGCTTCGTCGCCTCGAGCGACAACCACACGGCCCGGCCGGGCACCGGCTACAAGCAGTACGAGCGACGGCGGATGACCGAGGCAACGGGCGCGCGATCCGAGTTCTACCGCAACCTGGTCCGCCGCGACGTGGTGAAGAACGACGCGGACCCACTGCAGCCGCAGGAGGTGATTGTGGCACCGGGCTTCGCGAATCGCGACACCGAGCGCATCACCAGCTACCTCTATCCAGGAGGGCTCGTGGCGGTTCACGCCGACGATCGCAGTCGCGCGGCGATCTGGGACGCGCTCCAGCGGCGCGAGGTCTACGGCACGAGCGGGCCGCGTCTGCTGCTCTGGTTCG
>DAOVBF010000031.1 GCA_030673955.1 Deltaproteobacteria bacterium | reverse complement strand
GGCCGTCTCATATCAGCCTCATGAGCTCCGGAGATCCCGCCAGCGCTCCGCGCCCTTCGCTACTCGCCCGAGTTCCGCCGGGAGGTACTCCCGACTCCGCTGAGATCCTGGATCGCTTCGTTGCCTGGGTCGGGGACATCGGGCTCGAGCTTTACCCCGCACAGGAGGAGGCGCTGCTCGAGCTGATGGCGGGCCGCCACCTGATTCTGGGCACGCCCACCGGCTCCGGAAAGTCTCTGGTGGCGCTGGGCCTGCACTTCAAGGCGATGTGCGAGCGGCAGCGCTCGTTCTACACGAGCCCAGTCAAAGCCCTCGCAAGCCAGAAGTTCTTCTCGCTCTGCGATGATTTCGGTGCCGACAACGTGGGCATGTTGACCGGCGATGCCAGTATCAACCCCGAAGCACCGATCATCTGTTGCACGGCGGAGGTGCTGGCCAACATGGCTCTGCGTCAGGGCGCGGGCATCGCGGCCCCGTACGTGATCATGGACGAGTTTCACTACTACTCCGATTCCGCACGAGGTGTGGCCTGGCAGATTCCACTGCTCGAGCTTCCGCAGTGCACCTTCCTGCTCATGTCGGCGACCTTGGGTGACACCTCGGGGCTTCAGCGCTTACTGCTGGAGCGCACGGGGCGCGAGGTCGGGGTGGTGGACTCCGAGGAACGTCCGGTTCCGCTCGACTACGAGTACCGCGAGAGTTCGATTCACGAGACGGTCGAGTACCTGCTCGAGCAGCACAAGGCGCCCATCTATATCGTGCACTTCACACACCGGGAGTGCGCCGAGCAGGCACAGGCGCTCACGAGCGCGAACATCTGCACCCGGGAGGAGCGGCGCCGCATCCAGGAAGCGTTGGGGAACTTCCGCTTCGACTCCCCCTACGGAAAGGAAATGGCGCGCTATATCCGCTTGGGCATCGCCGTTCACCACGCGGGCCTCCTGCCCAGGTACCGGCGGCTGGTGGAGCAGATATCCGAGCAGGGACTGCTCAAGGTCATTTGCGGTACCGACACTCTTGGGGTCGGTGTCAACATCCCCATTCGCACCGTGCTCTTCACAAAGCTCTGCAAATTCGACGGTGAGAAGGTCGCACTCCTCCGCACACGTGAGTTCAAGCAGATCGCCGGCCGCGCGGGACGCAAGGGCTTCGACGACCAGGGGAGCGTCGTGTGTCAGGCCCCGGAGCACGTGATCGAGAAGAAGCGGCTCTCCCGTCGCGCTGCGGCATCTGGAGCGAAGAAGAGGACGGTGACGAAGAAGCCCCCGAAGCGGGGCTACGTGCCCTGGAATCTTCCTACTTTCGAGCGCTTGATCGAGAACCGTCCGGAGACGATGGTTTCCCGCTTCCGTGTGACACACGGGATGATGGTGAACATCCTGCAGCGGGAGGCAGGTGCGGATGGGGCGGGCGGGGGATACCGTGCCCTCATCGACCTGATCGAGCGCTCGCACGAGGGGCACCGCGCCAAAGCGCGGCTGCGACGCGAAACCGCGGCGCTGTTCCGGTCGCTACGTCGAGCGGGCATCGTCGAGCTCAAGCGAGATCCCGGCAGCGGGCGGCGCTGGATCCGCGTCAGCGAGGACCTGCAATCGGATTTCTCGCTCCACAACACCCTGTCCCTCTATCTGATCGAGGCCATCTCCGTGCTCGATATGGAATCTCCCGACTACGCCATGGAGGTGCTGAGTCTCGTCGAAGCGATACTCGAGAACCCGACACTGATCCTGCTGCAACAGGCTGAGCGACTCAAACGGGAGCTACTGACGCAGCTCAAGGCCGAGGGTGTGCCCTACGAGGAGCGCATCCGCCAGCTCGAAGAGGTGACACACCCCAAGCCGCTTGCCGACTTCGTCTACGCAACCTTCGATGTCTTTGCCGACAAGCATCCATGGGTGGGTGCCGCCAATATCCGGCCGAAGTCGATCGTGCGCGAGATTGTCGAGGGTTACTACAGCTTCGACGCATACGTACGGCATTACCAACTGGCGCGCAGCGAGGGCCTTCTCTTGCGCTACCTCAGCCAGACCTACACCACGCTTGCGCAGACGGTGCCCGAGGTCGCGCGAACGCAGGAGATCTATGACGTACTGGCCTTCCTGCGCGCTATGCTGGCGCGGGTCGACTCGAGCCTGCTCGAGGAGTGGGAGCGACTGCTGCAACCCGGGATTTCTCCTGAGGCGCCGGGTGAGGTCGAGACGCGTCCCGACTTCGATCTGGCCCGCCACCCTCGAGCTCTCACCGCGCGCGTTTGCGCCGAGCTGCATCGCCTCGTGCGCGCGCTGTCCGAGCGGGACTTCGAGGAGGCCTCGCTCTGCGTGCGGCAGGATCCCAATGACTTCTGGGGTGCTCCACGCTTTGCGCAGGCGCTCGAGCCGTTCTTCGCCGAGTACGAAGAGCTGCTCTTCACGCCCCGAGCTCGCCAGGCTCGCAACACCGTGCTCAAGTCGACGGGAGCCCGAAGCTGGGAGGTGCAGCAGGTCCTGGTCGACCCGGCGGATGACAATCTCTGGTGCCTGCACGGGGAGATCGATCTGCATGGCGAGACCTGCCCCGCGGGTCCCCTGGTCCGCCTCTACCGCATCGGGACCTGAACCCGACGCTAGCCGCTTACTCCGGAGGCCAGCTCTTTCGCTGTGCTCTCCGTGTGACCCGTGGCGCCCATCTCCGTGAACAGGCGATGTGCTTCGCGGAGCTCGCGCTGGCGGCGGGTCTCGTCCTCCTCAAGCTGCGCGAGCTCGGCCCATGCGAGCCGGACGAATGGCTCGTGCACCCGGGCACCGGTCTCTTCGACCAGCTCCTCGAGCCTCGTCAGCACGCTCTTGATCCGCTCTCGGGCGCGCGTTCCGTCGGTTCGGAGCAGCGTGCGTGCGAGCGCGAGCTGCGCGTCGCACTCGAACAGCTTGGTGCCGCGGCCGCGCGCCGAGCGAACGGCCTCCTCCGCCGTCGCGAGAGCGCGCTCCGTGTGGCCGAGGCCGAGATAGGCCTGCGCGAGCTGCGCCAGGATCTCGGCCTCCGATACGAGCAGGCGCTGTCGCCGGGCAATGGAGAGCGCCCACTCGAGGTTGTCGGCCGACTCCTTCCACTCTCGGCCCAGGTTTTGCGCGGCGCCCAGCCTCAGGTAGCCGTAGGCCGTCTGGTTCGTGCTCCCCAGCCTCTCGAACATCTCGATCGCTTCCCGTGCGCGTGCACGCGCCCGCTCGAGATTGCCGCGGAAGCATTCGAGGGCGGACTGAGCGTGACGCGTATGGCCGAGGACGAAGGTGTCGCCGTGTTTGCGCGCGAGCTCCAGCGCCCGGTCGAAGGCTTGCGCACCGTCGTCGAGCCGGCCCGTGCGAACCAGCAGCGTTCCCTTTATGAAGCCCGCCCAGATGTACGGGCTGTATCCGAGAATCTCGGAGCCCAGCCGCAGGTCGGCCGAGGTCTGCTCGATGAGCTCGTGGACGCTGGTTTGCGCCTGGCCCAAACGCCCAGCCCAGACGTGCGCCAGGATCAGGGAGGTCTGGAGGGCCGCCTTCATGCCCAGGTCCTCCGTTTGGTCTGCGAGGCGCACGGCCTCCTCGAACCACTTGGCCGACTCCTCTACGGATCCAGCGATCAATGTGCTGAGCGCGTAGGCGCGATACAGCCCACCGAGCGCGCGGAGATCACCGCTCCGCTCCGCGAGCGCTCTCCCCTCGGCGAGGATGCTCTCCAGCTCATCGTCCGAGAGACCGAGATGCCAGCCGAGGTTCAGGATCTGGGTTCGGCTCACGATCCGCAACGCCGCTGTTTCGGGCGACTCCGGGACGCGGTCGAGAAGGGCTCGCACCTTCATCCAATGCCGGGTCGCTTCGCCCGGATGGGTGGCGACCGCCCTCTGGGCGGCTCGATCGTGCCACTGCGCCGCCCGCAACGAATCCTCCGCCTGCTCCCAGTGATGCGCCACGAGGCCCGCATGTGCCTCGATGCCGTCCCGGTGGAAATCCTCGAGCGCCTGAGCCACGATCCGATGCACCCGGCCCCGACGGTCGACGAGCTGGGAGCGGTATGCGACCTCCTGCGTGAGCGGGTGCTTGAAGGCGTATTCCGCTTCGGGATAGAGGGCCCGCTCGTAAATGAACTCGGCATCCACCAGAGCGTGGAGCGCTTCGGCGAGATCCGACTCCGGAAGCTCGATCACACGTGTCAGGAGCCGCTCGGAAAACGTCTCGCCCACAACTGCGGCCGCATCCAGAACCATCTTGTCTCGGGTGGGGAGCCGGTCGATGCGGGCGGCAAGCACGGTCTGCACGCTCTCCGGGATCTCGAGCTGGCCGACGGGGTGGACGAGCTGGCGCGCGCCCCTCGGCCCTTCGAGGCTCCCGGATTCGACCAGCGACTGGACCACCTCTTCAATGAAGAAAGGGTTGCCCGCCGTTCGCTCGCGGATCAGATCCAGCAGGAGCGTGTTGGAGGGGTCGTCGCCCAGGAGGTCGTGCAGCAGCTCCGTGACCGCCTCCGGAGCCAGGGGCAGGAGCGGTAGCTGGTGGTAATAGGACTTTTGCATCCAGTGTGCGTGGTACTCGGGTCGAAAGTTCACGAGCACGAGCATGCGACTTCCCACCACCGCCTCGACCACTAGCTCGAGAACCTGCTCGCTGCTGCGGTCGATCCAGTGCAGGTCATCGATCAGGATCACGCTCGGCTCGTGCTTGCTCCGCGAGTGAAGCATCTGTCGGAGCGCTCCGAATAGCTGTCGCTGCTGTGCCTCCGGCTCCATCCGCGGCACGGGCCGGTTCGGGTCGGGAACCCCCATGAACTCGAACAGGAGCGGCAGGGCCTCCTCGAGGCTCGGGTCCACCAGGACCAGCGTGCCCGCGATCTTCCGTCGAGCCTCCTCGGCGGTGTCCCGCTCTCCGATTCCGAAGTACCCCCGCAGCAGCTCGAGGATGGGCAAGAGCGGAATCATCTTCCCGTGCGGCACGGCGTGCCCCGCATCCACGCGGATCCCCCGTGCCCGACAGTGCCGGAGGAACTCGTCGCAGAGGCGGCTCTTGCCGACTCCGATATCGGCGATCACGCCCACCACCTGAGGCTGGCCTGCGATGGCCCGGGCCAGCGCGGCCTCCAGGTCTCGCAACTCGTCGGACCGGCCCACGAATTTCGAGAACCCTCGTGCGCGTGCTAGGTCGAAGCGCGTGCGGATGGGGCCGATTCCCTCGAGGGAATACGTGCGCACCGGCTCGCTGGTGCCTCTGAGCTTGAACTCTCCGAGGTCCTCGAGCTCGCAAAAGCCGAAAACGCGGGAGGCTGTGTTCTGCGTCAGGTAGACCTTCCCGGCTTCGGCAATCTCTTGCATCCGCGCCGCGAGCCCGACGGTGTGTCCCTGGGCTGTGTAATCCATCCGGAGGTCATCGCCGATCTTACCGACCACAACCTCGCCGGAGTTCAGCCCCATGCGGACGGCGAAGTCGAGGCCCGCCTCCCGGCGCAGCTCCTGCGCGTAAGGGCGAAGGTTCTCGGTCAGATGGAGCGCCGCGTAGCACGCGCGCCGGGCGTGATCCTCGTGGGCGATCGGCGCGCCGAAGAGCGCCATGATCCCGTCCCCTGTGTACTGGTTGATCGTGCCTTCGAAACGGTGGACGCCGTCCGCGAGGATCTGGAAGAAACGATCCAGGATGCGATGCCACTCCTCGGGGTCCACGTGCTCAACGAGCTCCATGGAGCCCTTCACATCCGCGAAGAGCACCGTCACCTGCTTCCGCTCCCCCTCCAGGGCGCTTCGGGAGGTCAGGATCTTCTCTGCGAGGTGCTTGGGCGTGTATGCGGAGGGGCTGGGCGTCTGGTGGCCTGTCGCCCCGCGGCCCAGGGGCTGGCCACAGTCTTTGCAGCGCTCATGGCCGGGCGGGTTGGCTCGCCGGCAGCTCGGGCACACGACCCGGAGCGGGCTGCCGCAGGCGCCGCAGAAGAGGTTCTCGGGTGGGTTCTCATGCTCGCAACGTAGACACTTCACACCGCTCCCCTCTTTGTTCGGGTCGGAGTCCACGTGCAACGCTCCTGGAGCGCGATCATACACGGAATCGCGGCGCCGTGTGCGCGCGTTCTCGGACCGGGCCGGCCAGGGCGAGGGCACTGAGCGGGGGGGGGCCGGCGCGGGCCCGGGGACGAAAGCCGGGGCGAAAGTGAAGATCTCGAACGCGTTCTCCCGGAGCGTACTGCGGAGCAAGGTCTCTACCCCGGGTCGAACCCATCGAATCCCATCGGGCATCGGTGTCGGTGCGGTGCGGGGGGGGAATCCCGCCCCGCCTCGCTGCGGGCGCTGTCGGCTTCCGTGATAGGATCCCGCAAATGGACAGATTTCTCTTTGCGATGCGGCGCGGGAACGTTGCGAGCCTAGCGCTGATGCTGTTCTTCGGCTTCGCAAGCCCAGTGGACGCCGCGGAGCGCAGTTACGCAGCGGACTTGCACTACGAACTCGGGGCGCGAGCCCTGCGCCAGGCGGATGGCGCGACCGCGGTCGAGCAGCTGGCGCGCGCCGTCGAGCTCGCGCCGGACGACCCCGCCGTCCTGGGGCTGTACGCGCGGGCCCTTCTGCTCGAAGAGCGGCCGGCCGAGGCCGAGGCCGTGCTCGAGGACCTCAGGCATATCGAACCGTCCGCGCCGGATCTCGACCTCCTGCTGGGACTGGCGCATTCCCGCCTCGGGGAGTGGCGTGCGGCACGAGAGCATCTCGAGGCGGCGCGGGACCTCGATCCCGGGAACAGCCGTGTCCGCCTCTTCCTCGGGATCGCCTATCAGGAGCTGGGGGAGGACGATAAGGCGGAGGCCGAGCTTCGCGAAGCCTACAAGCTCGACCCTGCTCTCGAGACCGCAGGTGCCTATCGTCTCGCACTGCTCGCGCTGCGCGAGAATCGGCCCGATGAGGCGCAGCGGCTACTCGAGGAGGTCCTGACCAAGCTTCCAGGCTCCTTGCTGGCCGATTCAGCCGCGGTGTACCTGCTTCGCATCGAGCGCGGAGAGGCGCGCCGCTGGGAGGTGTACGCGACTGTGGGCTCCGGCTATGACACGAATGTCAACCTGTTCGGCGACGAGCTTTTCCCCAGCGGAATCTCCAGAGAGAACGATGTCTTTGGCGAGGCTGAGATCGGGATCGAAGGGATCGCCTGGGAACGAGAGCGCCTGCACCTCCGGTTGGGTTACCGCGCTGCGCTGACCGCATACCGGCACGAGAATGACCTGGATACCGAGGCAAATCATGGCTGGGCGATTCTAAGCTACGACCTGAGCGAGAACCTCGGCCTGGAGCTCGGTTACGATTTCAGCTGGGTCTGGGTGGACTGGGACTCGTTTCGCCGGACGAACTCGGTCGAGCCGGCGCTGCGCTTTACCCCTCGCCAGGATCTGTTCACGCGCGTCTTCTGGCGCTACGATGATCGCGGCTTCTTTACAGAGACGGTTGATCCCGTGCTGGACCGTGACGGCAAGGTCCGGACCGTCGGCATCGAGCAGTACTGGATCCTGCCCAATTTCCGCGGCTGGGGGAGCGGTTTTGCGCGGGTCTCCGCCCGCTATCGCGATGAGGATGCCCAAGGCCAGGAGTACGACTCGCACGGCGGGATCTGGATCGTGACACTGGGCCTGCCGCTGCCGTCCGAGACATTCTTGACTCTGGATGGCTGGTTCGAGCAGCGCCACTTCGATCACCCGAGCCTGTTCGAGCCGCTGGAGGGGGACCGCGACGACAACATTACGCGGGTGCGGGTCTTGCTGCGACGGGCGCTCAGTGGGCGGCTCTTCGTCACGGCCGGATGGCGCTACACTCACTGGTCTTCGAACGTTGGAGCGTATGACTTCGACCGCGCCGTAAGCGATATTCGCTTCACGTACCGCTACTAGCGCGACGTTGTGCGTCCCGCGAGGAGGGAAGAGATGAGAGAGATGAGAATGAGCAGACTCCCGCTTCGGGTCGCTGCCACGTTGATACTCGCCGTGGGGGTTCTTTCAGCGCCCCGCCAGGTCTGTGCTGAGCCGGTGGGCTTTGTGGCTGCGACTGTGGGCAGTGTCGATATCCAGGCGACGGGAACGACGAGCTGGGCGGCGGCTATGGTCGATCGAGACATCGAGCTCGGCGACACGGTGCGGACGGGGCCTGCCTCCGCGATCAAGATGCTGCTCGCCGACGAAACGATCCTGGCGCTCGGGGAGTCGACGGAGCTCGTGATCGATGCCTACATCGTCGGGGCCGCCGCGACGCGCGACCCCTCCATTCTAAAGCTTCTCAAGGGCAGGGCTCGGGTTCTCGTCGGGGAGGCATTCGGCGGGCCGACGCGGGTCGAGATGCACACGCCCACCGCCGTGATCGGCGTGAAGGGGACGGAGTTCGAGGCCTACGTGGTCGAGGACCCCGTCACCGGGGTGTGGACCCTGGTCTGCAATTTGGGCGGTTCCATCTTCGTTCGCCAGCTCGAGGGCGCGGCCGGGAGGACCGTCAGGCCGCGGTATGAGCTCTGTACACGGGTGTTCCGGGACCAGCCACCGGAAGACGAGATCCGGCGGCCCGCGGGGTTCGCACCGGTGCCGATGCCATCGACCCAACTGGCGCCGGGCGCGGCCGAGGTCCTGGGGGCGCGGGGCGTTGCTGGAGGTGGAACCGGCTCGGGCGGGAATCTCCACAAGTATGTGGTCTCGGGTGACACCGGATTGACGCTGGGCGAGGCCCCGATCGAAGAGGGCGACTCCGATTTGGGGAAGGAGTATATCGAGGACCATATACAGGCGAGGGAAGCGGGGGACGACCCTCCTCCTCCTCTCCCGCTTCCGCCGGGGATCACACCTCAGCCGGACCCGCC
>DAOVBF010000139.1 GCA_030673955.1 Deltaproteobacteria bacterium | reverse complement strand
GGAGGATCCGGGGCTTCTCGTTGATGAAGCGGGTTCTGGGGGACCTCGCGGCGCTGCCGCTGCTGGTGGCACGCTTCAAGGGGAAGGATCTCTCGCGCTACGAGGAGGAGGAGTTCCAACGTCTCGCTGCTGATTTCCGCCTGCGTGAGGGGCGACTGCACATGGACGAGATCCTCCTCGAGTACCGTCATGCTACCGCGCAGCTGCATGGCTCGGTGGGTGTCCTGGACGGGTCGCTGGCTCTGGCCGGGAAGCTGGTGATCGCCCGCGAGGTAGACGGAGCGCTGGCCGGCCCGGAGACGGCTCAGCAGACCGGTCAGGCGACGCGCCAGGCGACGGGTCGGCAGAGGGTGATCCCGATCGCGGGCATCGGCGGCACTGTCAGCCGGCCCCGGGTGCGTCTCGATGCCGCAGCCCTGGCCGCTGTCGTCGCTACCTACGCGGGTCAGGGCGAGCTGCGTGAGAAGCTGGAGAAGAAAATCGGGCGCGAAGGGGCAGAGGCCGTGGAAAGCATCCTGGACCAGCTATTGCGAGGGCGGAAGGAGGAGCCGTGAGCTTCTTCACGCTGCGCCTGGCGGAGGGGGGAGTGGAGCTTCTCGATCAGCGCTTGCTGCCGCGCGAGGAGCGCTACCTCTTGCTCAAGACCGGAGAAGAGATCGCGCGCGCCATCGAGGAGATGGCGGTGCGCGGCGCGCCCGCGATCGGGATCGCCGCGGCCATGGGCGTGGCCGTCGAGCTGGCACGCACGCGCGATGAGAATCTCGCCGAGGCCCTGGCGCGGGTCTGCGCGCGGCTTCGCGCCACACGGCCCACAGCGGTCAACCTGACCTGGGCGCTCGGTTGTGTGCAGGGCGAGCTTCGCGGCATGCTCGACGCAGGGGCGGCGCCCGACGAGGTGCGCGAGGCAGCGCGAGCGCTCGCCCAGCGCCTGCACGACGAGGACGTGGCGGTGTGTCGTGCGATTGGCGACGCTGGAGCGCCGCTGGTCCCCGAGGGGTCCCAGGTCCTGACCCACTGTAACGCCGGCGCGCTGGCGACAGCGGGTTATGGCACTGCGCTCGGCGTCGTTCGCTCGGCCGCGCGTGAGCATCGGGTGCGCAGGGTGCTGGCCTCGGAGACCCGACCCTTCCTCCAGGGATCGCGCCTCACCGCCTGGGAGCTCACACGCGACCAGATCCCCGTCACGCTCATCACGGACTCGATGGCCGGCGCGTTGATGCGTCGAGGCGAGGTGGACCTTGTCGTTGTGGGGGCGGACCGGATCGCAGCGAACGGCGATGTCGCCAACAAGATCGGGACCTACTCACTCGCGGTGCTGGCCCGCGCGCACGACATTCCCTTCTACGTGGCTGCTCCGCTCTCCACCGTCGACCTGGCGACACCGCACGGGGGCGAGATTCCGATCGAGGAGCGAGCCCCCGAGGAGGTGCTCACCTTCGGGGGGCGGCCCATCGCGCCGGAAGGCGTGGGGGCGCTGAATCCCGCCTTCGATGTGACCCCGGCGGACCTGGTGACCGCCATCGTCACGGAGGGAGGTGTGGTCCGACCCCCTCTCGGCCCCGGCCTGGCACGCCTTATCAGTCGCTAAGCTTCCGTCATAGAAGAGGAATTTCCGATCGATCCCCAGCGTGGAGGGCTCAACGGCGGGTCCTCTTTCGCCGATAGGCAGGGGGAATCCAGACCGGGCCCGCGGAGGGATGGGTGTCTCAGGAAGTCCTCATTGTCGAAGATGACCGTGCGTTGGCCCGCAAGCTGGCGAGGGTGATCGAGGCGGCCGGCTATCGCCCGCGCATGGCCCACGACGGCGAGGCGGCCATGCGGGAGCTGGCGAAGGCCGCTCCGGATCTCGTGCTGCTGGATCTGCTGCTGCCCAAGAAAGACGGACGCACGATCCTCGCAATCCTGAAATCGGTCGAATCCACAAGCGGTATTCCAGTCCTCGTCATGAGCGGAATCTTTCGTGGCCGGGATCACGCCCGCGAGTTCGAGCAGGCGGGCGCGGCGGGGTTTCTCGAGAAGCCTTTCTCCTCTAAGGAGCTGGCTTCTCGTCTGCAAGCGCTCCTAGGTCCCCCGAAAGACACGGGGCGCTCGGACGAGGCGGCCGAACGCGTCTCGCTCGCGGACCAGCCGGTGGCCGAGGTGCTGTGGGATGCGATGCAGAAGGGCCTTTCGGGGGCGGTCCACTTCCAGGCGGGCCGCTGCTACAAGGCGGTGGTGCTCGACCGAGGTGAGCCCCGGTTCATCCGCTCGAATGTGGTGCGTGAGTGTCTCGGCCGGCGGCTGATGGATGCCGGGCGGATCGACGAGAAGATGCTTCAGGAGTCCCTGCGACGCTCCAAGAACAGCGGACGACGCCAGGGCGAGTCCCTGGTGGCGATGGGTGCCCTGACGCCCGCGGACTTGCAGAAGGCGTTGCTGACGCAGGCGGAGGAGAAGCTCCTCGAGCTCTTCGGCTGGAAGGAGGGGGAGGCCTGGACTCAAAGCGGCGCGCTGCAGGATTCGCTCGCGTCCCCGTTGGAAGGCTGGAGCCCTCGGCGCACCATCTTACGGGGCGTGGAGATGATGGAGCCTGAGCGGATCGAGGCGAGGCTCGCGCCCTACGCCGATCAGCTCGTCGCCCGCGAGGAGCTGCAGCTCAGCGACGACGAAACGACGCACGCCGTGTCTTTGCTGCTCAAGGCGCTGCAGCCGGAAACCACCGTGGCCGATCTCATGGAGGTGCATGCGCCCGCCCTCTACGGCCTCTGGCTCGTGGGTGCGCTGCGCTTCGGGGCGAAGGCGGCGACGAGCGTGGGCGGCGCGTCCGCGACGCTCGAAGAGCTCCGCGAGCTGCGTGATTCCCAGGCGCGTCAGACGCACTTCCAGGTGCTGGGGGTTTCCGAGGATGCCGCCGCCGCGGAGATCCGGAGCGTCTTCGTGAAGCTGGCCAAGCGCTACCACCCCGACCGTTATCGCGGGGCCTCAGACGAAGTGGCGCGTACGGCGGCGGAGGTCTTTGCCCGCATTTCCCTCGCTCAGAACACACTCTGCGATCCGGAGGCCCGCGAGGCCTACCTGACCGAGCTCCGGAGCGGCAGGTCGGTCCATGAACAGCGCCGGGAGGTCGCGCGCATCGTCTCGGCCGAAAAGGAGTGTCGGCGGGGCGAGGAGTTCCTGCGGAAGCGCGACTACACGCAGGCCCTGGCTCACTTCCAGCGCGCGCTCGAGCTCGATTCCAACGAGGGGGAGTTCCATGCCTTCTACGGCTGGACGCTCTTCCTGGTCCGGCGGGAGGATCCGCAGGCGCGGGCGGAGGCCATCGAGCGTCTCGAACGGGCGCTGAAACTCGCCCCACGCTCTCCGACCGGGTACTACTACATGGGGCAGCTGCGAAAGGCTTGCGGAGAGCAGGGCCAAGCGGGGAAAATGTTCCGGAAGGTCTTGGAGCTGCGCCCAGAGCATGTGGAGGCGAGCCGGGAGCTGCGCCTCTTGCAGCGGCGCCGGAAGGAAAGCAGCGATAGTGGGCCGGGCGGGTTGTTCGGCTTCGGAAGGAAGAAGAAGTAGTGGCCGTCGAGAAGACCGAGAAGATCTGGCTGGATAACGAGCTGGTGCCCTGGGACGAGGCCCGTGTCCCCATCCTGACACACACCCTGCACTACGGCCTCGGCGCCTTTGAGGGGATCCGCTGCTACCGCTGCACCGATGGGCGTAGCGCCGTCTTTCGGCTGCGTGAGCACATCGAACGCCTCGAGCGCTCCACCCGCATCCTGGAGATCGAGATGCCGTTCTCGGTCGAGGAGATCGAGCAGGCCGTGCTCGGGACGCTGCGCGAGAACAAACTGTTGGAGGGATATATCCGGCCGCTGGTTTTCCTCGGCGACGGCTCCATGGGCCTCCTGCCCTCCGACAACCTCGTGCACGTGGCGATCGTCGTCTGGCCATGGGGCACCTATCTGGGCGAGGAGAACCTCGAGCGGGGGGTGCGGGCGAAAGTGTCCTCCTACACGCGGCCCCATCCGAACTCGACGATGACGAAGTCGAAGACCTGCGGTGACTATGTGAACTCGATTCTAGCCAAGCGCGAAGTGACCCGGCTCGGCTACGAAGAGGCCGTCATGCTGGACCTGAACGGTAACGTCGCGGAGGCGAGCGGCGAGAACATCTTCATCGTGCGTCGCGGCATCCTGAAGACCCCACCGCTCGGATCCGTCCTCGAGGGGATTACGCGCGAGACTGTGATGACGATCGCGCGTGACAAGGGCATCGAGGTCGTCGAGCAGTCCTTCACGCGCGACGAGTTTTACGTGGCGGACGAAGCCTTTCTGACGGGCACCGCCGCCGAAGTGACCCCCATACGCGAGCTCGACGACCGCACCATCGGCGCGGGGGCCCGCGGTCCCATCACTCGCACCATTCAAGATAGCTTCTTCGATGCCGTCCACGCCCGCACCGGCAAGTACCAGCACTGGCTTACGTATATCTGATGGGTCCCGGGCGGCCGCGCCCACCCGTCCTCCGCTCCGCTTCGCGTCGCTGCGCGCACCGCTTCGCGGTGCTTGCAGTAGTGGGACCCGCCGGGTCCCACGTAAACATTTGC